>JAIOTO010000049.1 GCA_021106765.1 Methanosarcinaceae archaeon | reverse complement strand
CGCAAACAGGGCTGCTGCCGGGATGCCTACGTAGCCCATACCGATAACGCCGATCCGCTTGATCGGGCCTCGCTCTTCAAGAATTGATTGTAATTTGTTTGTCATGGTGATCACGTATAATATTGATTATATAGAATTGGTCTGTTTTACATAATAACCTTTTGTTTGGAAAGTATGTGAATATTATAGTATATCAGCGTTTATGCCAATCGAATCTGTCAGGTACTTATTTCCTGCGGGATCTAGTACCTGCTACGCCCAAAGGGCGTGCATGATATCCACATTGATCGTTATGTCCATGAAAGGTTTCGTTGACTTTGTGAAATAAGCCGATCAGGTCCATGGTTTGCCGAACATCCCGTTGCAGGCGATCTCTCCGAAATCCTTACGATGTGACGTGCGTTCTTTTAACACAGGATAACCAATAGCAAGCACTGCCATCAGTTCCAATGATGTCGGAGTATGGAGGATGGTGTTCACCTGATCGCTCTGGTTGAGGATCTCTCCCAGCCAGACGGCCCCAAGCCCCATATCCTCACATGCCAGTAACATGTTCTGTACAGCTGCACCGATGGCCAGGATATCCTTAGTATGGTTGTACTGTGCATCCGTGTCCAGATATACCCCGATAAGCACGTTAGCCCCTTTGACAACATCCCTGTAATGAGTACATTGGGACAGCTGGTCAATGGTATCACGTTCCTGTACCACTACGAACTTCCATGGCTGGTTATTCAGTCCGGAAGGTGCCCAACGACCACAGTTCAGGATCGTGCATATATCCTGTTTGCTTACGATCCCTCCGGTGAATTCGCGGACACTTCTTCGTGCGAGGATCGTATCTATCATATTTGACATGGCTAAGCCTCTTTTTGAATTCCGATAAAATGAAAAAAGGAACGAGGAAAATTATTCCTCGTTGAGTTCGCTGTTGAGCCATGGCATCATGGCACGCAGTTCCCGACCAACAACCTCTATCGGATGTTCGCGTTCCTGACGTTCCATGGCAGTGAGTACTGGATGATTGGTCTTGCCTTCGAGCACGAATTCACGGGCGAACTCACCGTTCTGTATCCGATCAAGTGCTTCATACATGGCCATACGTGATTCCTCGTTTATGACCTTTGGTCCAACGGTCAAACCGCCGTACTCTGCTGTGTTGGATACAGAATACCACATTTTCTCCAGTCCACCTTCATGGATAAGATCCACTATGAGCTTCATCTCGTGCAGGGTCTCGAAGTATGCCATCTCCGGACGGTATCCCGCTTCGACCAGTACCTCAAATGATGTCTTGATGAGTGAGCTGACCCCACCGCACAGGTCAACCTGTTCGCCGAACAGATCGGTCTCTGTTTCCTCGCCGAAGGTGGTCTCAAGCACGCCTGCCCGGGTACATCCTACCCCTTTCGCATGAGCCAATGCCATTGTACGTGCTTCTCCGGTAGCATTCTGGTATACGGCAATAAGACCAGGTACACCTGCACCCTCCTTGTACGTTCGTCTCACGAGGTGACCCGGGCTCTTGGGTGCGACCATGTACACATCCACGTCGGCGGGAGGTATTATCTGGTTGTAATGGATATTGAATCCGTGGGAGAACACAAGTGCATTCCCTGCTTTAAGACCCGGCTTTATCTTTTCTTCATATACTGTTGACTGTATCTCATCTGGCAACAGTATCTGGATGACATCAGCTTCTTTGGCTGCATCTTCCACGATCATGACCTTGAGACCATCGTTCTCTGCCTGTATCCAGCGCCTGCTTCCTTCTCTCAATCCAACGATCACATTAAGTCCGGAATCGTGCAGGTTCTGGGCCTGCGCATGACCCTGACTTCCATACCCCATCACTGCGATCGTCTTGTCTTTCAATGCACCAAGATCTGCATCCTTATCATAGTATACTTCTATCATCTATATATCTCCTGACTGTGATTAATTCAATTGGTCCAATTTGACATTTATTTGCTTACTTGAATGATCGATCGACCCATCAATTTATGAATCTTTCAATCCCCTGTTAAGTGCAATTCTACCGGTTCGTACCATCTCTTTGATACCGAACGGTTTCAGTAATTTCTGGATAGCCTCGATCTTACCCTCATCACCAGTGATCTCAATGGTAAGGCTTCTGGCAGCCACATCGATGATGCGTGCCCGGAAGATATCCACGATCTGTATGATCTCTGCACGGTTGTTTGCGTCAGAGTTCACTTTTATCAGTGCCAGTTCTCTCTCCACGGATTCATCGGAACTCAGGTCGGTTACCCTGATAACATCGATCAGTTTGTTAAGTTGCTTTGTGACCTGTTCAACGACATGATCATTTCCGCGGACAACGATCGTCATCCTTGAAATGGTAGGGTCCTCTGTCACACCGACCGCCAGACTGTCGATATTGTAACCACGTCTCGAGAAAAGACCGGCAACCCTTGCAAGCACTCCATATTTGTTATCGACCAGAACTGCAAGTGTGTGTCTCATTTTTTCATCTCCAGGTCAAGTATTTCATTGATCGCAGCACCTGCAGGCACCATGGGTGATACATTTTCCTCTTCCTCAACAACGAAATCGATCACCGTAGTTCTTCCAGACGCGATCGCTTCTTCTATGGCCGGACGAACTTCTTCGAGATTCCTGACACGTATGCCAAGAGCGCCATATGCCTCGGCAAGTTTAACGAAATCCACACTTCCTTCCTTAAAGCAGGTATATGAGTATCGCTTTTCGAAGAACAGCTCCTGCCACTGCCTCACCATTCCAAGACAACTATTGTTCATTATGGCAATGATCACCGGAATATCACTCTGGACAGCGGTGGCCAGTTCATGGGAACTCATCTGGAACGATCCATCTCCGGCAATGTCGAACACAACCTTATCAGGTTTACCTGTCTTTGCACCAATGGCAGCAGGTATCCCATATCCCATTGTACCGAGACCCCCGGATGTAATAAAGGTCCGTGGCTCGTTGAACGTGCAGTACTGTGCTGCCCACATCTGATGTTGGCCGACCTCGGTAACGATGATAGCATCCGGACATATTTTATCGATCTGCTCGATGATGTACTGGGGCTTTAGTTTTTTATCCGTTTCCAGATAGTGAAGTGGATATTTATCCTTCCACTGTTGCACTTTCATGAGCCATTCTTTACTGTCGCACTTACTGACATACTTATTAAGGGATGTAAGGATATTCTTTGCATCTCCTACAATAGGTATATCGACTTTGACGTTCTTCGATATCTCTGCGGGGTCGATATCGATGTGAATGATCTTTGCATTAGATGCAAATGACTGCAATTTTCCGGTTACCCTGTCGTCAAAACGGGCACCTATGGATATCAGGCAAAGTTGGCATATTTGGTACCGTGCATCCCTGGCATACCTATATACAGTGGATGATCAGTTGGAATTCCACTGATCCCGGTAAGGGTAGTGGTCACAGGCGCTTGTATCGTTTCTGCAAACTCCAGTAGTTCCTTACTGGCATCAGAACTGATCACTCCACCACCGGCATATATTACAGGTCTTTCTGATCCTGCGATCATAGCTGTAGCTCGTTTTATCTGCTGGATGTTCCCTTTGTATGTGGGTTTGTATCCTCGCAGGCTCACATTCTCCGGATATGAGTACTCGATCTCCTCGGTTGTAACATCCTTTGGCAGATCGATCAGGACTGGTCCCGGTCGTCCGGTAGATGCAATATGGAATGCCTCTTTTATGATACGTGGCAGATCTTTGGCATCCTGTACCAGATAATTGTGTTTTGTGATGGGCATTGTTATGCCCGTGATATTCGCTTCCTGAAATGCGTCATTCCCGATCATTGAACGAGGGACCTGTCCGGTGAAAGCGACAATGGGGATCGAGTCCATGTAGGCATTTGCTATGCCGGTTACCAGGTTCGTTGCTCCCGGACCCGATGTTGCGAGGCAAACACCGACCTTTCCTGTGGCACGTGCATATCCTTCTGCAGCGTGGGCTGCAGCCTGTTCGTGCCGTACCAGTATATGCCTGAGATCTGCATCATACAATGCATCATACAAAGGGAGCAAAACACCGCCAGGGTATCCAAAGATAACTTCAACGTCCTCTTTGTATAGACTTTCAATGATAGCTCTTGCACCCGTCATTCGTTGAGTTGTTTCTGCCATGCTATCCATTTCCTTATTACTAATAAATCTGTGCTGTTCAAAACGTTAATTGTATTAATATTTTATCAGTATCCTTGCTTTCTTCAGTTCTGCATTAACTGATTGATACCATTGATCACGGCTTCGCTCGTTGCCATGATGATATCGGTACGTGCACCCCTTGAAGTAACGACCTTCCCATCCCTTGAGAGCTTGACAAGTACCTCCACCAGGGCGTCGGTCCCTCCTGTGATGGCATCCACATGATATTCTTCAAGTTGTATATCCGCAAAGTCTGCCACTGCCTTTCGAACACCGTTCAGTACTGCATCCACCGGCCCATCTCCAATATCTGCCTCGATCACTTCTTTTCCATCGACACTCAATCGGACGGATGCTGTGGGCATCACCTTGTTACCTGACACAATGGTATAATCTTCGAGTTTGACCCTTGATTCGCGATATATGTTAAGTACGGTATCTGCAATGGTCTGCAGGTCTGAATCAGTGACATGTTTCCCATGGTCTCCCAGTTGCTTAACACGGCTGAGTATCTCGCCCAGCTGTGCATTATCGACGTCAAGTCCAAGTTCTTTCAATGCAAGTGTTACAGAACTTTTGCCTGCATGCTTACCAAGTACGATCTTTCGCTCACGTCCGAGGATCTCCGGTTCCAGGGGTTCATAGGTGGAGGTGTCCGCAAGCAGACCATGCACGTGGATGCCTGCTTCGTGGGTGAATGCGTTAGCGCCTACCAGGGATTTGTTTGCTGATACTGGAAGACCCGTAAGGCGACTGACCAGTCTGGATGTACGATACAGTTCATTGGATGTGATCCCGGTATCGTAATTGTACAGCCATTCAAGTATCATTACTACTTCTTCCAGGGCAGTATTCCCCGCCCGTTCACCAATACCGTTTATGGTCAGGTGGGCTTCCCGTGCTCCTGCACCGAGGGCTGCGATCGTATTTGCAACTGCCAATCCAAAATCATCGTGGCAATGTACCGCTACAGGCACATCCAATACAGATGACAGATCACTAAAGACCTCCCTCGTTATTTCGGGAACCAGCAACCCAACGGTATCACAATAGCATACTCTGTCAGCACCCGCGTCCACTCCATCAATATAGAGGGATCTCAGGAAATCACGATCTGCACGGGACGCATCCTCTCCGCTGAATTCCACAATAAGGCCATGGTCTTTCGCATACTGGATGGTGTCCATCGACATCTGCCTGACCGTTTCCCTGTCTTTTTTGAGCTTGACATTGATATGCAGGTCGGATACTGGAGCTACCAGGTGTATTGAGTCTACATCACATTCAAGTGCATAGTCCACATCCTGTTCCATGATGCGACAGTAGCTGCATATCTCAGCATCAAGCCCTTCGGATGCTACCGCTTTTATTGCTTCCCGTTCGCCTTCGGATGTGATGGCCGAACCGGCTTCGATGACGCTGACACCTATTTCGTCCAACTTGCGGGCGATCCACAGTTTTTCTTCTGCATTGAGTGCTACGCCCGGTGTCTGTTCACCATCTCTTAGCGTTGTGTCCAAAAACTGAATATTTTCAAATAATGCAATCCCTCGTTTGTGTGTTTATGCGTTGTGCACATATTTGATAGTCTTTATCAGATATAGTATCCCTTCGTTATACTTTATTTTCTTATTGTAGAAAATGTTGTCAGAAGCATACTGATGACTATCTCTGGCAAAATATACACCTATTGGTTTTAGTCCTTTTGGTATACCAATGTCTTAACAGCTGATCTATCGGGAAAATTCTACCTCCTGACAAATTAAGTCACATCATCAATTGTTAAAATATATGTTATAACAAATAGCAATAAGCTAAAATACTTAGATAATATCTATAGAGCATGGAATCTGTTTGCATATGTGGGGAAGTGCACCTTCCGTACCAGATACGATGGTACTGGCCAGAAGAGGGATACAGAAAGCCCAGAATGGAAACATATTTTGATCAAAGAGCGGTCTATTCACGATTTGAAAAGGTGGCAAAGGAGACCATCTATACAAACCATATGATGAAGGACTTTATCGCTGCTGGTGGGATATGTTCATTCAACATATCCGGAACATTCCTTGACCAGTGTAAATGGGATCCTGATGTGATCCAGTCCTTCAGGAACCTCGCAGATACCGGTCAAGTGGAATTTATGGCATCTCCATATTACCATTCAGTTTGCTCCCTTTTTTCCGATCTCTCGCAGTTCAAAGAACAGGTGAACAAACACCGCAAAACGATAACTGATCTATTCGGAACTGTTCCAAAGACCTTTGTAAACTCAGAGCTCATTTTATCAAAAAACATCACAGATTCTCTCAGTTCGATGGGATTTGAATGTCAGATCTCAGAAGGCTCGCACAATTTGTTGAAAGAATATTGCCCGGTACGTGTATATAGTAGCAATTTTCCTACACTGCTCAGACATATCGACCTGAGTGAGGATATTGAAAAGCGTTTTTCTGATAGAACGTGGATCGGCTACCCATTGATCGCAGACAAGTTCGCATCCTGGATCAATGATATGGAAGGGGATGTTGTGACATTGTACTTCAACTATGATTCTATTGCCAGACATCATAATAACGGTAGCTACATAGGTAAGTTCATGCGGGAATTGCCAAATAGTCTGGCTGATCATGGTATCGAAATGGTGACCCCGACCCAGGCGGTCCGCAGGTTCAAGACAGTGAAACTACCCACACTTGATACCGAATCAACTTCGCGCTATGGTATGCACAATATGTTAGGCAGTCATGCACAGCACCTGTACCTGAAGGAATTGATGATAATCGACGAAGAACTCCAGCAAATAAAGAATACCTGTGAATACGATACTTTGAATGAGATCCATGGCTACCTTCAGCAAAGCAGTATATTACTGGATATGAACCATGACAATTTTCAGCTTGCGTATGAACGGGCTGTGAACAACTATTCCATCCTTTCAGATCTTAGACGCGCTATATTGGAGGTGAGGGCATGACATCGGTATGCATATATTATGAGATCCATCAACCTCATCGCCTCCGTTGGTTCTGGCCTGACAATGGCACAGGTTTTAACAGGTACTTCGATGAGCAGAAGAACCGCGAAATATTTGAAAAGGTAGCTAATAGGTGCTACCGTCCTGCAAACAACACTCTATTGGATGCGATCGATGCTCATGGTGATGAACTCAAATTCAGTGTCTCGATCACAGGAACACTTCTCAACCAATGTGAGCAATGGGGGGAGGATGTACTAGATACCTTCAGGCAGATGGCAGATTCCGGATGTGTGGAATTCCTGGATGAGACGAATTACCATTCACTTGCCGGACTGTTCGAGGACAAGGACGAGTTTATTGAGCAGATAAAAGAGCACCATGATCTTGTCTCAGACCTGCTGGGAGTTAAACCCCAAATATTCAGGAACACAGAGCTCCTCTACAACAACAGCATTGCAAAAATAGTCTCTGAACTGGGGTATAAAGCTATACTTGCAGAAGGTGTGGAACACCTGCTTGGCTTGCGCTCACCCAATCATGTCTATAAGGCAAAAGGTTGTAACATCCCTGTTCTTATGAGGAATTTCGAACTAAGTGATGATATAGGATACCGTTTTTCTGCAAGATGGTGGAGTGAATATCCACTGACTGCAGACAAATGGGCATCATGGGCATCAGAGGTGGAAGGTGATACAATAAACATCTTCATGGATTATGAGACCTTCGGAGAGCACCAATGGAAAGAGACAGGCATCTTCCAGTTCTTGCTGGCACTTCCTGATGAGGTCATACAAAGAGGACTTACCTTTAACGTCCCATCCGAAGTGGTGGACATGTACAAACCTGTTGACGAGATCGATGTAGGGGATTTCTCAACGATCTCATGGGCGGATATGGAACGTGATACAAGCGCATGGCTTGGAAATGATATGCAGAGACGCTGTTTTGAAGAGATGAAACTCCTTGGACCATATGTTAAAAGGACAGGAGATGATGAATTGATACGTATCTGGAAACATCTTCTGACATCTGATCACTATTACTACATGTGCACCAAATCCCTGGCTGACGGTGACGTACATTCGTATTTCAGTATACACTCATCTCCTTTCGATGCAGCTGTGAATTTCATGTCCGTCCTTATGGATTTCAAGGCCCGGGTATTCAAGAAGTTAAACAAAATGGATCAATGTGATGCCTAAGATATTCAATCGAGGATCTTGAAATGCTCAATAAACCTATGATCTTGGACAATTGTGATGATATTATTGTATCCCCAACCATTTGTAGGAGGAAAATTCTTGTATCATATAAATTGTAACAATTATGTACTCAGGTCGATCCTATCGCGAGGAGGGTTTTCTTGATCAAACAGCCTAACGTGATCTTTGGGAACCACCGGCTTCTTGTAACAATGGGGAAAAAGGGAGAAGTTTTCGGATATTTTTATCCAAGACGCGATCATGCTCAGCATGTGGAAGAATCACTGGCATGCATTCATACTGGTGACCGATTGCTTTGGACAAATGATCAGGAATGGACCTCGACCCAGACCTACATCAAGGATACGAATATAGTATCTACAAAACTATCCCATAATTCGGGAATAGATATATCGATCCTTGACATGGTACACCCGGATGTTCCTGTGTTGATCCGCAGATATAGAATACGATCGAGCAAAGCTCTTCATGGAAAATTATTCTACTATTCCAATATAAATGCAGGGGATATGAATAAGAGGAATTCCTGTTACTGTGATCCTGATGAGAGACTGCTAGTACAGTACTGGCAAAAATACTATATTGGAATAAAAGGTGTACCCGATTTTGATGAATGGCAGGTCAGCAAGGTTGGGGGGATTGTATGGGTAACGAACTCAAGAAGCGATATGGGAGATGGAAAACTCGGTAAAAACAAAGAGGATATCGGAAATCTTAATAGCGCCGTTGGCTGGGATCTCAATATAGAAAAGGATGGTTCGTTCGAGGTTATGGTATTGGTAGGCGCAACCCAAAGGGAGAGAAGACGGCTATCTAAACGGATGCGGGAGTTGTCAAAACAGTCAATAGATGATATCTTTGCCAGTACACATGAGATCTGGACTACGTTCCTTTCGAAAAGGAACGAGCTGACACTATCCAAACTCGAAGATAGACCGTCCCTTCGCGACGATCTATTCAATGCCTATAATCGTTCCCTTCTGACATTGAATCTCCTGAACGAACCGAAATATGGTTCCTTTGTAGCTGCTCCAGAGTTCGATTCGAACTTTGAGATGTGGGGAGGATATGGGTTCTGCTGGAACAGGGATGCAGCAGAGGTGGTACTGGCCCTTTTGCAAGCAGGGTATCCTGATTACTGTGCTAAGTTCTTCGAATGGTGCAAAATAACGCAGCTTTCAGATGGTTCCTGGTTCCAGAGGTATTGGCTTGATGGGAACAAAGCGCCATCATGGGGTAATTTCGATCACTCTACCCAGATAGATGAGACCGGTGCAACGCTTCGTGCGATGGATATCTACTACAACACTATAGAGGGGATAGAGAAGGCAGAGTTTCTCGAAGATGTATGGGTATCGATCCTGTGTGGTGCTGAGTATCTGATGAAAAGAAGCGTAAAGGGTTTGCATGACCCCTGTGTGGGTATATGGGAAACGTATTCTGGTGTCCTGAGCTATACCAATGCTGCTGTGTATGCCGGACTTATTGCTGCTGCTGATATGGCAGAGGAATACAACGAATCCGGACTTGCCAGACGGTGGTTCGAACATGCAAATTTTGTAAAAAGAAAGACAATTGATCGAATGTGGCTGAGCGAGGGATATTTTGCAAGGAGAATTATTGATAATGATCTGGATACCACCCTCGATGCAAGTATACTTGGGACATTTGTTCCATTCAATATGCTTTCACCTCACGATCCCGATGAAAGGAAAATGATCTACTCGATCATCGAGAAAATAGAGAATGAACTGAAAGTGGAAGTTAACGGCCATTATGGTATTAAGCGATACACAGATGACTACTATATTGGAGGTAACCCCTGGGTCGTAACAACACTCTGGTTATCAAAAACAATGCTTACACTTGCCCAAGCCCTTCAGGGTGAAGAAGGTACAGAGAATGAACAACAACGGTTGATGGAAAGTGCACTTGAATATATCAAATGGTCACTCAGAGGTACAACCAGCACAGGATTGCTTCCTGAACAGGTGGATCGATCCACGGGTCGCCCGGCATGGGCGATACCGCTTGGATGGAGCTGTGCTCTCATGATCGATAACATCATGCTTATTGATTCAATGCGCTGAAGAGAATATTCCAAAAATGTGCATGGACACACCTGTTCAACAGTCATAATAGTTCGTGAACTGCTGTAATACGCCTCACGGTGGGAAATATACGAACCATATTGTGCAGGATATTAAATAAAAAGACAAATACAATGGGAAAAGGATTATAACACAAAAACGAATAATGCTCAAATAATAGTTATACAATGGAGTAGGGTTACTAAATGGAAAAACATCGAATAGGTACGTTCTCATGGGAAAGTTTGCACTCAGTAAAGGTTGGCGGAGTAGCCCCACATGTTTCAGAATTATCAGAGGCACTTGCAGCAGAAGGTCATGAGGCACATATCTTCACTAGGGCTGGCGACTTTGGGGATCATGACTTCATAAACGGTGTGCATTATCACAGAGTAACGCATGATCAGTCCGGCAGCGTTGTGGATCAGATGAACGCTATGTGCGATGCAATGTACCATCGATTCCTGGACGTCAGGGAAGAGTACGGCGATTTTGATGTACTTCATGGACATGACTGGCATCCGGTAAACATCCTGTGTCAACTAAAAGCTGAATTTGGTTTACCTTTCGTTCTGACATACCACAGTACAGAATGGGGCAGGAATGGCAACAAGCATGTTAGCTGGTGGGAGGCACAGGAGATCTCGTACAGGGAATGGCTTGGAGGATATGAGGCCGCAGAGACGATAATAACCTCTACTGTTCTAAAAGACGAAGTTCAACATCTCTACCAGATACCTGATTATAAGATCTCATTAATTCCAAATGGAATATATGCAGGCAAGATCCGAAAGGACGTTGATCCCGGGGAGATCAAGAGACAATACGGGATACATCCTCTTGCACCAGTCGTGCTATTTATCGGGCGTATGAACTATCAAAAAGGACCAGATCAGTTGGTAGAGTCCGTTGCAAAGGTACTTGATCATCGGTGGGATGCGGAATTCATCTTTATAGGAGAAGGTGAGATGCGTCCACACTGTGAACAACTTGCACAAGAGTTGGGGGTTGCAGATTCCTGTCATTTCCTGGGATATGCAAGTGATGAGGAGGCCATAGACTGGTACAATGCTTGCAACATCGTATGTATGCCCAGTCGCAATGAGCCCTTTGGGATCGTTGCACTTGAAGCATGGGATGCAGAAAAACCTGTTGTAGCAACCACTGCTGTCAAACTGGTCGAGAACTTTATAAATGGAGTTACTGTGCACCTGTGTCCAGAGTCCATTGCCTGGGGTATTAACTACGTACTGGATGGTCTTGCAGATAATGAAATGGGAAAGGAAGGTATGCGCCTGATAGAAACAAAATACAACTGGAAGGCGATCGCAAGATCAACATTGGAAGTATACAAAAAAGTGATGTGAGTATTCCATACTCATGTTGTTACTGGTTATAATCAAATAAGATCAATTATTAGTATGAACAGATTCAATGCCCTTCGGCAGGACCTATCCGATTATGGATCGGGGATACAAAAGGAGTGGATAGTGACCAATGGTCTTGGAGGTTACGCCTCATCAACGATCATTGGAACAAATACCAGAACATATCATGGCCTGTTGGTTGCTGCACTCAATCCCCCTGTTGACAGGACCCTTTTGCTCTCATCCCTTGACGAGGAGATCCGTTTAAATGGAGAGACCCACCATCTTGCATCCCACAAATATCCTGATATTATCCATCCGGAAGGATCTACCTATCTGAAACATTTTTCACTCGATCCCTTTCCAACTACAGTATACCAGATCGGGGATCTTGAGGTTACCAGGTGCGTGTTCATGATACATGGAGAGAACACCACCATTATCAGATATAGCCTTAATAACGATGCAGATGATATCGACAACACTATTCTGCGCGTGTTTCCCCTTGTAAACATGCGGGATTTCCACTCCACAACAAGTTCCAGTGATATCTACCTTGTTCAGGATGCCAAAAGGACAGGAACGAAGCTGCGATCAGATGAGATGAAATTTACTGTTACATCCAATATGCGATATCACCCTGATGAAATGTGGTTCTACAATTTTGAGTACGATAAGGAACATGAGAGAGGGCTGGCATACCGCGAGGATAACTACAATCCAGGATACTTTGAGATCGAACTTAAGCAGGGTACGAACCATATTTTTGTTGCCGCATCCACAAGTGATCTATCTGATCTTACGATCAATGATATTGAAGACCTGTACAACAAAGAAGTTGAGCGTTTGCATGTGCTTGGGGATCGGTCCGGTTTCAATGATGATCTTGCATTGAAACTGACCCTTGCAGCAGATTCCTTTATAGTACGGCGCGCATCAACACACTCAAGATCGATCATAGCCGGTTATCACTGGTTCTCTGATTGGGGAAGGGATGCTATGATATCCCTGCCAGGACTGACCCTTGTGACCGGGCGTTTTGAAGACAGTAAGCAGATACTCTTAAGTTTTGCTCAGAACTGCAGGGATGGTTTGATACCAAACAGGTTTGCAGATTCGGATAAATATCAACCAGACTATAATACTGTGGATGCTTCGTTGTGGTTCGTGCATGCAGTGGGCCGCTATTTCGCATACACAGGGGATACGGCATTCGTTGAAACTATCTGGGGCACGATCTCTGATATCATCTCCAGCTACACAGAGGGAACACATTTTGGTATCAGGATGGATGATGATGGCCTGATCACCCATGGCAGTCAGCTGACGTGGATGGATGCAACACACCAAGACGCGGCAAAACATGTGAGATCAATGCACTGTGGTATAACGCTTTACGGACAGCTGCTCATCTGGCCGAGCATCTGCAAAAGGATCCATCGACCTATGAATTGTTGGCAGTATCTGCAAAACACAGTTTCACAGATACGTTCTGGAATCAGGACGATATGTGTCTTTTTGATTGCGTTGGTGTTAATGATGATAATACAATAATAAAGGACCCTGCCATACGTCCAAACCAGATATTTTCGGTCTCGCTTCCGTACACTGTGCTGCCACGTAAAAAAGAGATCAGCATTGTCAGAAGGGTTGAGAAGGATCTGCTGACCCCTATGGGACTTCGTACATTGTCCTGTGACAATGTGGCCTACAAAGGACGTTATGAAGGGGACCCGGTATCCCGGGATATGGCATATCATAACGGTACTGTCTGGCCATGGCTCATGGGACCGTATGTTTCCGCTTATACGAAGATCCACGATCACTCACATACAAGCAGGGATCATGCAAGTTCGCTTCTGCGAAGGTTCGATGAACAATTGCAGGACAGTGGGATTGGAACAATTTGCGAGATATGTGATGGGGATTATCCATATATTCCAAGAGGCTGTATATCCCAGGCGTGGAGTGTTGCGGAGATATTGCGTGCTTATGTTGAGGATGTTCTATATGATGATTACAAGATCGAAGTCTGAGGTATGAGTTATTAATGTTCAACTGGTTTCTTTTGTCGGTACATCTTGTATTTTGTAATTATTATCAAAGATAACAACTAAATAATTATGATCAGTTATAAACCGTCTTAACGTTATAATACTAAATAAACTAAATATATGTTGTATAGGAGGAACTACAATGAGTAACCATAGTCTAATGATCGGGGAAGCCGCCGGGGTTGTCTATCAGAATCTGGAAAAGGGGGATCACGATCTGGTCCAGCTTAGAACACACCTTCTTGATCATGGATTCGATGCATTGACCTTTGTTATGTCCGTTGGGTGGCTTGCAAGAGAAGATAAGATCAATATTTTCAAAACAGGTGATAAGTGGTCGATAGGTCTCAGATCAACAGGCCGGTAAATAAGTATTGCCGGGGTTCCAACACTTATGGACCATTTTTAATTCACTTATGCGAGGCATTGGGGATGGGACAGAGATGAATGGATCATGCTTATAACGTAAACATTACCATTATTATAGATACAGTAAATCCGGATAATATTCAATCGAGGGATGCACACATGATGAAACAGAAATGGATAATACTCGCTGGTGAGGAAGCTGGACCCAGGTCGAACAAGATGGGCGGCATCTGGAATGTTATTGATGCACAGGCAACAACTCTTGCATCTCTTATCAGTTCCAGGATCATCAGGGAGGTTAAGCTACCAAAGATCCTTGTTGTTGGTCCGTATTATGGACACAACGATGCAGATTGGAACAAAGGACTTGGCCGGATCACTGGCATGGACGAATTCGATGATCGTGATATTGATGATGAACTATCATCGGCCATCAATGCTGTTAAATTGTCAGGTATCGAGATCAAATGTGGAATTAAAAAAATAGATGATGTGGAAGTCGTCTATCTTATGTTCGATACAGAGAACTTTTGCAATGTTACAATCGAACATAAGGGAACCCGGATGTCCCTTGAGAACAAAATAAAAGCAGAGGCTTACGATCTGATAGGTATTGATTCGATGACCTATGAAAGAATGGGGAACGGACCAGAATATACCCATTACCTCAACCTGTCCTACGCCATCTCAGAATTCATACGCACGCTTATCAATATCAATGAAGATCAGATCAAACGGTTAGATACAACGATAACCGAACTTAGCAATCCGGTCGCACCCCGTATGCAGGTTTGCCTTCACTGTCATGAATTTGGGACATTTTACACGATTGCAAGGCTCAAACAATTGCATGTGCCAGTGAATACGATTGCCACATTCCATGCAACGCTCCCGGGAAGATCTGCCGGACATCGTTCAATACAGAAGATACGCAACAATGACAGCACATTTTCGGACGGTGTGGCTGCTAATATGACCAAATTAGAATCCCTTGCCACTTTTGCAGATATTGCCACGGCTGTGGGTAACTCCACTGGGCAAGAAGTTAAGTTGTTCTATGGAATTGATGCAATACTGGTCAGGAATGGGATCATTGTTGAAGACAACGAGAATGAACAGGTGAATAAAAAGCAGTGCCGT
>JAIOTO010000025.1 GCA_021106765.1 Methanosarcinaceae archaeon | reverse complement strand
TCATCGATACGAGCAATCATTTGATTGCTTTCATGAATGGAAAGGGGCTCTGTGGAAATGATAATGTCCTCAGGCCGGATGGAGAGTTTCACGGAATCACCGATCTCTCCATGATCATGGGATAATAGTTCAAAGTCCGCTCCTTTCACGACACTCATCCCATTATGATGCGCTGTGATCCTTCCCTGCAATATGTTAGTGCCTACAAAATCAGCCACAAAGTCTGACGACGGATGATTGAACACATCTTCAGGTCTACCCTGTTGAAGGATTCTGCCATCTTTCATGATGATAACACGGTCGGCCATATTCCAGGTATCGTCAAAATCGTGTGTCACATGCAGAACTGTGGTACGGTATTCGCGGATGACATTTTTGACCAGTCGTCGTAGTTTTTCCTTTGTTTTTATGTCCAGCGCACTGAACGGCTCGTCGAGAAAGAGAACCTTTGGTTTGATGATCAATCCTCGGGCAAGGGCCACCCTCTGCATCTCACCACCACTGAGAGTTGCGGGCTTTCTGTGAAGCAATTGATCGATCTCCAGAACACTGGTAATGTGATACACCTCGGATCGTATCGCATTATCATCATCTGTTCTTTTGCGAAGTCCATATGCAATATTCTCAAATACGTTCATGTGTGGGAAGAGAGCGTAATCCTGGTACACGATAGTTATTCCACGTTTCTCGGGATAGAGGTCAGTTATGTCCCTGCCCTGCAATCGGACCGTTCCCTGTTCGGGTTTGTGGAACCCCAGTGCAGTCTCGAGTAATATCGTTTTGCCGCTTCCGGTTGGTCCTATGATAGTCACATATTCACCATCCTCAACGCTCAGGTTGATGTCCTTGAGTTCAAACTCCCCAAGATCGATGCCAAGATCACGTATCTCCAGATAGCTCATATCTTTCCTCCTTCAAACTTTTCCAGTGTCAATATAGCAACGAAGGAGATCACAACAAGTACTATCCCGTTGGTTATAGCCATTGGAAGGTTACCGTAGGAAAGATTCAGATATAGGGATATCGGCAACACATCGGTGTTCATGTATGAGCCGCCGGCGAGGATCAGGACAGCTCCAAAAGCTCCGATACAGCGGGCAAATGCGATGATAGTGGAAGCAAAGAGTCCGGTACGTGCCAGTGGAAGGGTGACTTTCCGGAACGTCTCAAAATCGCCATAACCCAGACTTCTTGAGACAAGTTCGTAACGCGGGTCGATGTCCTTGAACGTGGAGTAGATAATTCGTACCGCATAAGGAAAAGCTGTGAATATCTGTGCAACCACGATCCCCGTTTTTGTGAATACGATCTGGATACCCAATGTTTCCAGTGTATCACCAATGAAAGTCTGGCCGAACAGCAGCAGCAAGGCAAGTCCAAGAACAAGCTCCGGAAAAGCAATGGGGAGGTCAATGATAGATTTCGCTATGACCTTACCAGGAAACTCGAATCGGGAGAGGGCATAGCCTGTCGGTATAGAGAACAGCATTACCAGAAATGTGGAAATAGAAGCAGTTATCACAGAGAGCTTTAGTGAGTAAACCATTTCAGGAGAGGAGAGGGAGGAGAGGATAGCCGAGGGCTCGACGATCAGGAACAGTGAAGCTATGGACAAAAAAAGAATGGATGTGAACGATAGGGCTATCAGGATCGTTGTGACCTTAAAAATATCACATTCACATCTCAATTATCATTCCACCATTCTCGTATTTAGATAATATCAGTTTTCAGCTGCTACAAAACCCCATTCGTCCCATATTACCAACGATCTCTCGCTGGTAACGAACTCACTGAACATCATGGCAAGTTCCAGATTATGTGTGTTGGTCGACACTGCCGTGGGGATCGTACATATCAGGTTCTTCTCGGGTGGTATGTCTACCACCACAAGATCTCCATTCGTTTCCTCCCACATGACCATATCTTCCCAGATGATCGTTGCATCCGCCTGGTCAGTAGCCACATACAGCAGCAATTGATTCACGGTAAGCGTATAGGTCTGAACATTGTTACCCAATGATCCCCACATTCCAGCATTGTCAAGCATCTTCTTTGAAATCTTGCCAATTGCTGGACCATTAGGGTCTCCCAACACCAATTTTACTCCGGGGTTCGCCAGATCTTCCAGTCCCGTGATATTTTTCGGATTGCCTCTGGATGTGACAATCGCCGGAATATGTAATGTGATATTCTGCACCGTATCATTGTACACATATCCTCGTCCCATGGCCTCAGCAGTATAATAGTACGAACCGGGAATGAACACATCCCCCTTTCCAGATGCAAGTATCCCGAATATCTCGCCTGTGCCTCCATAATGTACTTCCACACGAGCACCGGTATCGTTCTCAAAGTTCGAGATTATCTCGTTCATGGGCTTCATGAGACCAGCTCCACAGCAAAGAGTGATCGTACTTCCATCATACGGCCCATCGCCAGCAGTATTCGGCCTGCCATCAGTGATGCAGCCCGCAGCCAGCGATACTACAAGAATTATGATCAGTATAAGTGCAGATAATGCTATGGCAGACCATGTCCTCATCGTTAGTCCTCAGTATAAGCGATCCACATTTTTGCGTTATGTATGAACAAACATATCGCATAAATACGTATCGATATTTGCCATATTTCAGACGAGGATCTCCGATAGAGTGGTATCGAGAATGTCGAAAAAGTCAATATTCATGGGAAATTAAATTTATGAATTGAAAGCGGTGCACTACAGCATAGCGTTTAACATACTAGTGTTAATCAGAATGTTCAGATTTTACTGCTTTTCAGATAGTCTCAACTAATAAATCTTTCAGCGGCTGCTACGGCCTCCGTGGCAGTCCTGACACAGACATCAGCACCTATCCTATCAGCATATTCCTGTGTAACAGGAGCACCACTGATCATCACTTTTACATCATTCCTAATTCCCTTTTCTTTTAATAAAGTGATTATCTCCTCAAGATTTATCATTGTCGTACTTGTCATAGAAGATACTGCAATTATGCTGGCTTTATTCTCAATTACTGCATCGACGATCTCTGATGCATATAGATCATTCCCGAGGTCGATGACTTTAAAACCTGCAATTCGTAGCATACTTGATGCAATGTTCTTTCCCAGATCATGGGTATCATTCTTGACAGTACCTATAACAACAGTGCCCTTGTTTTCAACATATATCCCATTTTCAGCCAGTCTTTCAGCAATTAGATTGTTCACTTTGTCAAGAATAGAAGTGGAACTCATCAACTGAGCAAGGAAATATTCTCTTTCTTCAAATCGTCTCACAATTTCAGATAGAGCCTCACCGAACTTGTTTAAAAGATCTTCTGTGTCATATCCGCTTTCAAACCACTTTTCAATAACATCGAAAACTCCTTTTTCATCAATTTCTACAAATGATCTGTATGCTTCTGCAAGAAGTTCATTTTTTGATAGCATTATGATTCCTCTTAAAAATACATAATAAATGTTCATAGAACACTATATATACCTATTGAATTATGTCCTCGGGCAGATCCAATGGCAATCTTGTGGTAATATCCGTTTTTGATCTAACAAACTATTCCGGGATCTGAACACATCACCATCAAATTTAATCGTTGATATGATTCCTTTTGTCGGAAGTATCTTTTTATCTCTTGAATACCTACTGTGCTATTGATGAACAGTAGGGACAAGATCTATAACAATCTCAATGATCTGTTCGATCGGTACTCAGGGAAAGAGAAACTTGAGGAAGAGATCGACAGACTTCATTCTCATATAGTAGAACTTGAGATAGACATAAAGAGGTTCACTAAAAATGAGGAGACTACCAGACATGCTCTAGCTGCAAAGCAGAAGGCTGAAGAAAAGCTCAATGTAGCGAATGTCAGGATGGAAAACCTTGAGCATGAGGTTGACAGATTAAAGGAAGAGAGTGCGGAAGATATCTCATTCAGGTACATAGAAAATATTCCTCCCCAGATGATACGATCCTATCTATCGCAGATCGCATCATTTCGAGCGGACCATGATTCCCTGATAACAACTTATATTCCTGCCGAACAACCGATCAATGAGATGAAAGATTCTGATCAAATGTTAGAGTATATTGATACGGCAGACCAGAACCTGATCAAAAGGATCGGAAATGATACGGGTTATGCATTATTTTACGATACCGCTCGTATGATCTGCGAGGTGGTCACACCACCACTGCCCATAACACGGTCCAACTGGGAATTCAATGACAGGTTCGACGTCAGTGACATGCAGAAGATTACAGAAATTGATATGAACATCGGTATAGTTGCAGCCCATGCCGGACAGTCCCTTGTGGGAATTACCAACAACGGGCATGAGTTCATCGATCATCAGATCATACAGAGTAGTGTTAAGGCTAAACACACAAAAGGAGGGTTTAGTCAGAGACGTTTCGAACGTTTACGAGATGAAGATATTGCACACCATGTGGACAAGGTACGCAAAATCCTGACATCGATGTTATTCAATGCTGATGAGAGCATAGACTACCTGATCCTGTGTGGAGATGTGATGCTGGCAAGACATGTCTTAGATACTGTGCAGTTAGACACTGTGATCGTCGAGAGAAATATTGAAGGACGGATCGAAAAGCACAACATTGACAGCCTCCTGAAAAGTATATTCAGCTGTCGTAGATACAAATTATGAATACATTTGGCAAAATATGATCTCCAGAGATGAACTCGCAGGTGTTGTCGAGGTAATGGGTGCTGCAACTCTTGATGAGATGCTCAGCATCTCAATGGAACTTTCCTGTATGAGGGAAGAGGAAGAAACGAAAGAGGAAAGGTTCAAAGAGCTTTGCCAGAAGGCGAAGGATCATCATATTATTGAATCTGTGTCGGCAGACGAGGTGAAAAATGTTATCTCGGATGATACCGAATATTTCATCGTAGGTCCTAATGCATTTCCAGACTATCCCTATGAATTAAGTGAGATCATCGATATTCTTGAACTATCGGAACGAGAGCTGGATATGGATCGTGTTGCAAAGAAGTTTGCCCGAAGGATCAAGGCACGACTGACATTCCTGAGGAATCGTATCAACGAACTGCCCGACCCGGCACCTATTGATCGGATCAAAGAACTCGAAAAGAAGTATAGTGACCTGCTTAACCTTTACTACGATTTTGATTCCTGGCTGCCAGAGGTGTTCTCACCCGTAGAGAAGGATATTATTGGCATCAGTAAGATACTGGATGACATCACGACAACACAAACAATTTGATATTTTTATACGAACGGGTTCAGGATTACACATGGCAAGAGATCAAAGAGACAAATATTATTGGCAGGCGAAAGTTGATGGATACCGCTCACGTGCAGCTTATAAGCTGATACAGATCAACAGGAAGTTCAACCTGATTGAGGATCAGGATACGATCGTTGATCTCGGTGCTGCCCCGGGTGGGTGGCTGGAAGTGGGCAGAGAGCTTTCAAAAGGAAAGGTCGTTGGTGTTGATATTAAACGTATATCACCCATCACCGGCGTGGACACTATTCGTGGAGACATCACCTCCGATAATACTATCCAGAAAATAATGGATCTTGTTGGCAACCAGGGAGCAGATGTAGTTATTTGCGATGCTGCGCCGAATCTCTCTGGTAACTGGAGCCTGGATCATGCAAGATCCGTTAATCTTGCAACCTCGGCACTGGGATGTGCAAAGAAGATCCTCAAACCACAGGGACATTTCGTTGTGAAGGTCTTCCAGGGAGATATGTTCAAGGATTATCTTGATGGAGTTCGCGATAGTTTTACCTACACTCGTGCTCATTCACCAAAAGCATCCCGATCGGAGAGTGCCGAGATATATGTGGTCGGAAAGAAGTTCCTTACTGCTCCTCTCAAGAAGAACGATGAGTTCGAGGTCCATATCAAAAAAATAGGGAAAGGTGGAGATGGTGCTATTCAGATCGAAGGATTCATGGTCTTCGTGAAAGATGTAGAACTAGGTGAGATCGTGAGGATAAAGATAGCAGATGTGAAACCGAATTTTGCTTTTGCGAATGTTGTTGAACGCATATCCAAATAATACCGGAGACACCACACCAACACTAGAAGACCCTTCCTAATGCAGGATCAACTCGAACACATAGTCTTACAACGAGACACTACTTGAAAAACATAAGAAAGATAGATGGTTCGAAACTCATCTATCCTGAAGGGTCTCCACTTCTTCCACAAGTCGATTTCCACAGGCGATTTCGTCCACGCTGTGCACAGAAGCTCCTACTTTCTCGATAACATGCCTGATGCCATCATAATCAAGATCATCGCCTTCAATAGTGATCTTGATATTCTCTGTCTGCTGGTCAACTTCATACAGACTCAGATTGACACCTGCTATACCATCCAATACGCTCAACTTACTTGCCAACTCTATTGTTGAGGGGTGATGTAGTTTTAATACATCCAGAACCAATCGTTGTATTCCTGTCAAGTTATTATCCGTCCTTGTTATCCGGCACATTTAGCCGGTCATAGAATAAGGTCCTTTTTCAACCCCATTCCTTATAAAACTTGTTTTTATTCCATCCTGCACAAACATTTTATGGGCTGGAAACATACATCGTGGCATATTTTCAAAACGATTCTAAATAAGCGGTGAACTTATGATCGATCTACATACACACACAATATTCAGTGATGGAGAAGTCATCCCAAGCGAACTTGTCCAGCGAGCAGTGATCAAAGGATATGAAGCGATTGCATTGACTGACCATGTGGACTTTACGAACATCGAGCACGTACTTTCCTGTGTGAAAAAGGCGAAATATCTGGAAGATGTTCTGGACATAAGGGTACTTGCCGGAGTGGAGATCACACATGTACCTCCTTCAAAGATCCAATCCCTTGCCAGAGAGGCCAAAAGGTTGGGTGCTGAGATCATAGTAGTACACGGGGAAACGATTACCGAACCTGTGGCACCGGGTACGAATGCCGCAGTTGTAGAAATCGAAGAGGTTGATATATTATCCCATCCTGGTTTCATAACCCTTGAAGAGGCAGATCGAGCGATCGAGAACGACATCTGTCTTGAGATCACATCCCGGAATGGACACAACCGAACAAATGGACATGTTGCGAGGATCGGATTGGAAGCGGGTGCAAAACTGATCGTCAATACGGATACGCACAGTCCAGATGACCTGATCACACAGGACACTGCTATAAAGATCGCAATGGGTGCAGGATTGACCGAAGAACAGGCCAAGCAAACTCTGGTAAATTCAAAACGTCTGATCGAGTCAGTGACCTCAAAATCGTTTTAATAGGCTTACAGATGGATATATTAATAAATATTAAGAGATATTATGTACGATATAAAGAAAGGATCGTTTCCATTAGATAATGATTCACCTATCGGATAATAGCATTTAATATATTATCAGTGATAATAGGCCTATAATCGTAAGAGGGGATTCGCACGAAAGCAAACCAAAGTCGCATGATGAGAAAAAATGAGCGAGCACAGGTAGGTATCGGTACTCTCATAATATTCATATCAATGGTATTGGTGGCAGCAGTCGCTTCCGCCCTTCTGATCAAGACATCGGGTGTGCTACAGCAGAAGGCCGCACAGACCGGGCAGGAAACCACAAGGGAAGTGGCATCGAACATGCGTATTGATCGCGTGGAAGGTGAACGTGCATTATATGACACAATAACAGTAATAAATGGTGTAGCATCCCCCACCAATATATCGATCCATAAGGGTGCAATGGCCGAATGGATATCTCAGAATGGCGGGTTCAATGTCACGGTAGACAGTAACAGTGATGATGTAAGCGACGGCTCATACTATGAACACAGGTTTACCTCAAGTGGAACATACAGTTTTACAGTTGCTGATGGTACGAACAGTACCACTGGTGCGATCACGGTCAATGATACTATTGAATACGGAATGATATCAAAACTCCATATGACCGTATCTCTCGGACCAGGAAGTGAGGATGTAGATCTGGCACAGGTGATCGTCTACCTCTCAGATGGAGCTCATGTGGCAAATGTAAGATATAATTCATATGATACCAGTACAAGTGTGCATAAAACAACTTCAGAGTATTTCTCAGTCAGTCCTATTCGGATCAGAGACCAGACTACGTTCAAGGCCACACAACCCGTCCTGAGAACAGGAGATATGATGGAGATCGTGATCGATATACGGAAGGTATTTGGTGCAGAGGACGACGTGTATACAGGACTGGAGCCCCGAACAGAGGTAGCGCTCCAGATGAGACCCGAAGCCGGTGCACTGGTTGTATATGACTTCACGACACCAGGTGCATACTTTAACGACAAGTACATACTATTAGGATACTGACCTCAGTAACCCCGCGCTAAAGCCGTGGGGATTACTGCCCTGGGATCGTGTGACTTTTTTGTTCCTTTATTTTCAGATAGCATATGCTCATTCATACAATATCAAAAATGCGCTAATGTGTATATTTTATCGCCACGAACAAGTTCGAACACAAAGTCACCCTCAATTGGACCTTCGATCACAACACCCGGATCATGTCCGTAATTCGTGGCAAGGCCATCATCCATAATCCATCTGCCATTCGAATCGATCACTCCTTTTCGAAAACTCACAGGATCGCCATCAATGAACGTACGTTCTTTCACACCGCTGGCATACTGGCACAGGATCGTATTGTTTTCCAGCATCCATGCCGAATTCGTGAGGTCACTATCCATGTCCGGATCAGGATCCACACCAAATGCCACATATTGCACATTATCGGGCATTGAAAAACTGACAGTACACATTGAACCATCCTGACCAGTTGCTGTCAGATCCCGCGCATACCCATCCTGTATCGATGATATCGCCAGGCCGGCAT
>JAIOTO010000017.1 GCA_021106765.1 Methanosarcinaceae archaeon | reverse complement strand
CCACACCCTGTGCCAGGAACTCTCCTCCCAGGATATAGCTGGTGATCGGATGACCGGCAAGTATACTGCCCATAATACTTCCGATCAATGTGTCCAGCAGCAGGTTGTTGTGAAAGGTATTTAGATAGAACGATCCCGGAATAAATGTAATGATGAGACTGACAAGCAGTATCATTCCAAGTATTATCGGAGCCATCATCCCGAGAGACCGGGCGGCCTTGATCGTTGAATTCTTCAGTTTTTTTGTATCAACTGGCATATATGCACCATGATAAGATTTTCTGGATCGGAGTTGTATTATGATCTATTCAGATAATTGCGACCTGTTATAGTTATTTCTTTATATGCTCTATAATCTTGCTTGCCAGTTCTTTCCCTATCCCCCTGACCTGCATTATCTCTTCCAAGGATGCTTCTTTCAATCTTTCGATCGATCGGAAGTGTTCTTGCAATAATCGTTTTTTCTCAGGTCCAATGCCGGCAACATCATCCAATACGGAATGAGTGAGCTTTGCATTACGTCTCTGCCGATGGGATGAGACTGCAAACCGGTGTGCTTCATCCCTGACCTGCATCAGGAGCTTTAGTGCAGGAGAAGTATGCGGCAGTATTATCACCTGACCAGGTCCGATCCGTGTGGTAATGATATGTTCGAACCGTTTGGCAAGACCTATGAGGGGGATCTCCAGTCCAAGTTTCTCAAGACGGGTGTGGGCAGCACCAACCTGTGTGGGTCCCTCATCTATCATGATCAGGTCAGGTAATCGTCCTCCCTCATTCTTCAGACGGTTATATCTTCGTTCCACGACCTCTCCCATCATCGCCGGATCATCGATACCGGTGACCGTTCGGATATTGAAATGCCGGTAATTTGTGTTCGATGGGATCCCGTTGTCAAAGACAACCATGGATCCCACTGCATCAGATCCTGATATGTTGGATATGTCAAAACCTTCGATACGGTAGGGTATGGATGACAGTGAAAGTGCATCTTTTAGTTGTGACAGTGATTGCAAAGAGGGTTCCTGCCGTTGTCTTTTCAGATGTACCTGTTCCATGGCCATTCCTGCATTTTTCGCCGCCATTTCAAGCATCTTCCGGCTATCACCTCGCAGGGGAACCCGAAGCTGGACACGTCTGCCGGATCGCTGTTTAAGCCATTGTGCTATGAGTTCCTGTTCGGGCAGTGGGTATTCGACCAGTATCTCAGGGGGCACGGGTGCGTCCAGATAGTATTGTTTAATGAATTCGGCGATCACCTCAGGGATATCGGTCTGGCGATCACCGCGGGTCAGGGTAAGATCAGCTCTACCTACGATCGTACCGTCCCTTATGTAGAACAGCTGGACATAGACGTTCTCCTCATCTGAAGCAGAGGCTATCACATCCCTGTCATCGGTCCCGTGAGTGCTTGTCTGTTGCTTGCCCAGGTCCTCCAATGCAGCGATCTGGTCCCGTACCATTGCTGCAGCCTCAAATTGCTGGGAGTCGGCATATTCCTGCATCATCTGTTCCATCTGCCCGATCAGATTAGAGGTATTTCCCTGCAGGAAACTGACTGCTGCCATTACATGTTCCCGGTACTTATCCGGGTCTACCGTGCCAGTACAGGGTGCCAGACAGCGATCGATATGGTAATTCAGGCATGGACGCTGTCGCTGCTTCGTGATCTTCTTTCGACATCTACGCAGTTTGAAGATCTGTGCGATTATGTCCAGTGTCTTGCGTACAGGTTTGACGCTGGTGTATGGCCCGAAATACAGTGCGTTATCCATCTGGCGGCGGCGTGCCAGATATATGCGTGGATAGGGAGCATTGACAGTGACCTTAACGTATGGATAGCGTTTATCGTCCTTCAGATTGATATTGTAACGTGGTTGGTTCCTTTTGATAAGGTTCGCTTCAAGGATCAGTGCCTCTACTTCGGAATCAGTGGCAATGTATTCGATATCTGCGATATTCCGGACAAGCACCCGCGTCTTTGGTGAGTGGTATTTACTGGACTGGAAGTACTGGCTGACCCGTTGTCTGAGCGATCGTGCCTTGCCGATATAGATAATGTTTTCCGAGGTGTCCTTCATCAGGTAAACACCCGGAGAGTCTGGGAATTGGGATATGTCCGGGATCATGGTGGGTCTGTTCAGGATAGAGGTTGTATTCGTATTCGCATATTTCAACGATGTTGTACACGATCGCATTTTGATAACGTATTCCGGATGAACTCTGGTAACGTTAGGTCGATGATCGTCTCAAGGTTCACGATATCTTCCCGGTTGTACTCCAGGAGCAGGTCAAGGGCATGTTCATCCCCTCTTTCATGGGCCTTCCATAACCTTACCGCCTCAAAACCATCCATTCCATCGGTTGCATCACTTCTTGTGATCCCGAGCTTATGTTCGATCTTCTTCAATCCACCTGTGTGTCCAATACGTCGTAGGGGGTACATCAGGTCAGCATGCAACTGATCGAAGGTGATCTGCGGGAATTCCTTCTTGATGAACGGCAGGTCAAACCGTGCACCGTTGAACGTGACGAGGTACTTGTATTTCGGTAATATGTCCACGATCTCGTCAAGATCGATTCCACGGACATAGGCCCGTGCCTGTTTTCCATCGTAGATTCCTACAACGGTGATCTTGGAGCTGGATGGGGACAGACCAGTGGTCTCGATATCCACGTAGGCCACCGAGTCTGCAAAGCTCCGGAATGCCCTCCAGTGTTCTGAGGATGGCAGGGCACGAGCAAAGAAGGCAGAATCCCTGGCATGCATTTTCTCTTCTGACAGGACAATACCTGCTGATATCATCTCTTTCTTCGACTGAGAGATGGGGATCGGATCAGGGTCATTGAGGAAATCGGTCCATGTCCTGATACCATTGATCCATATCTTCTGTTCCACTGTCTTCCCGATACCCGGTATATGGATGTATGTGCTTGTGAGCATGTTTTTATCACTTGGGGTCTTGTTTATGGTGCAGGATCATTGTAGCTCAAACTAAATAGTATCGTGCCAGAATTGTAATCTCATATTATGTGAGATATTATTGTATAATTAGGATATTGTTATAGTGGGATATTAGATTATCTCATATTATATCTTACCATATAAGTCCAAGAACTAAAATATATCCATCAGATCAGGTGGGTTCGGATCGGATACAATAAGGATTTACAAGGTCATTGAACGATCCAACAAAGAATTTAAGAGAATATCGAAAAAGTAGGTGCATTTCAGAATTATGATTCATTATTGATATTGGGTGTGTCAATAATAATCGATATCAATGAGGAGTGGATCATGGGAAATAGATATTTATCTATTAAGGTCTAATGAGGAATGGGTACTGGCGAATTTACAGCAAGATCAGGACACATCCCATTCTGGAAAATAATTATATAGTATTTTGTCCATATCAATAGATGAAAATGAATGTTTTAGCCCATTGTTTTTATCGGTTTGATCGCTGATAATACCTTTTATTTGCTTCAGGAGTTTGCAATAACATGAAGAAATTAATAAATCGAATTATGAATGGCGAAAAACGAGATCAAATTACTCATGAAAAACTTATTCTTGAAAATACTCTTGAGCTAATAGATGCTTTTGAAATAGAGTACAATAATGAATATATACTTTCATCGAATGAAAATATGGCAGATCGTATTTTTTGGGCAGCTGTTGATCTTCTGGAAAATGTTGGCATATTTTCTCCAGATGCAAATAGAGCATTTAATGTATCCCGAAATGAAATTCTTTCAAATATAAGAAATGCACGTACTGGAATGTTTATAGGAGAAAATATAGATAAGATATTTTTCGGATCCCGCAACACCTACAAAAACCATCTGCCTATGATAATGGGAGGTCCTGCGATGGCTCCAATATCTCCTGAATATTATGTTCCAATTCATCGTTCATATATCAAATTAAATTCCATAGATTCAATTGCTCCAGGTGTATTCTATTGCTCCGATCACAGGGTTACAACAAACAATCCTCTCCATCTTATCAATGCCCATCGTTCGATCGATTATCTTAAAAGAGCTTGTACACTTGAAGCGCGCAGTGGTATGTGTATTGTGACCCCTCCCTTTATTGAAGATCCGGTGTCAGCCATATCTATCACAAATTCCAGATTTATGAGTCAAGGAGACTTGCAGGAAATAATTGTAGGAACAAATTTGCAAGTGACATA
>JAIOTO010000105.1 GCA_021106765.1 Methanosarcinaceae archaeon | reverse complement strand
GGTCAATGATAGTGCCAGTACTCTGAACACTTTGCCACCTTCCAGTGTAACTGGTCTCTCAGAATCCGCCAAAGGTTCCACCTGGATCACCTGGACGTGGACCAATCCTGCAGACGTTGATCTCAACCATACTATGATCTATTTGAATGGCACCTTCATGAACAATGTCACAGGTACATCGTACAATGTAACTGGATTGGCTGACAATAGTGATTACGAGCTCCAGACCCGTACTGTGGATACTGCAGATAATATCAATTCTACGTGGGTCAATGATAGTGCCAGTACTCTGAACACTTTGCCACCTTCCAGTGTAACTGGTCTCTCAGAATCCACCAATGGTTATACCTGGATCAACTGGACGTGGACCAATCCTGCAGACGATGATCTCAATCATACTATGATCTATCTGAATGGTACATTCATGAGCAATGTCACGGGTACTTCATATAATGCATCCGGCTTAACTGACAATACAGATTACGAGCTGCAGACAAAGACCGTGGATACTGCAGGTAATATTAATTCTACATGGATCAATGATAGTGCTTCAACCGACGCTACTACCAGTAGTGGCAGTAGTGACACTTCAGGAAGCCGTGCATCCGTTGGTCAGAGCCAGCTGCCGCAGAATGTTGTATCCACGGATTCTGTAATAAAGACAGTTCTTGCAGGCACAACTATAGAATACGATCTTTCGGGTGGAGAGGGATCTGTCCTTGGGATCAGCTTTGACGCAGAAAGCAATGAAGGTAATGTTGTGACCAATGTCCAAGTACTCAACCAACTCCCGGATGGTGTTAAAGGCAATCCGTCGGATAGTCAACCATTCCAGACAATGAGTATCACCGTCGGAAGTGAAGGGACAATCTCAGATCGCAATGCCGACAATATCCTGATCAGGTTCAAGGTCAGCAGGGAATGGATAGCGGATTACAATATTGATCCATCCACGATTCGTATGACAAGGTATCATGACCTTATGTGGAACGATTTGCCAACCAATATGATAGATCAAGACGATGAGTACCTGTACTTCACTGCCCGGACACCCGGATTCTCAATATTCCAGGTGACTGGGGATGAATTTGTAGAAGAAACCGAACCGTTAGAGGAAAACGAATCTGAACCTGTTGAGGAAGAAGTACCCGAAGTGCCAGATGAAGATGATACCGGTCTGCCAGGATTCACGGCTGGATTGGGTATTGTCGTGATTGGATTGGCAGGATTGCTGATCAGGTTGAGGAAGTAAAGACGTGAGGATTGTAGGGGGAAGCAGGCGCTTCGCCCTGCATTTGCAACGCACCACCGGCGGTTGGGGGTGGTGCTGTTCTATTTTGAATATACGTTATTATTTAGAACTTGTTCCTAAAAAAGAGATCATTGATCCTGTACTTAATGTCATTATTGGCCAGTCACATATCATCAAGATCGAATACTACAAACCCATTCTCACGTAAGCGTTCCTTTCCTCTGATCTTCTTTGCAACAAGCCCATAATATTCCTGACGTGAATCGTTGTTCCACTTCACAAAACCTGACTTTTTCTTTAGTTTGGCAAGTACCCTGTCAGCATCTTTCTCATCCAGATCTTTCCATTTACATTCAACAAAAAGAATCTTCTTCGTATCTTGATCCAATGCAACAATATCAATTTCCTGGTCCTTATGCCACCATCGTTTAACCTCGGTAAAAGAAAATGGGAGGGGGATCTCCTTCAAACGTATCTGTTCAATAACAAGGCGTTCGAACTCTTTTCCATAAAATGTGTTGAGCTGAGTGGAGATATGCAAAAACACTTCTTCCACCAAACCTATCTCAAGGTCTGACATGTTAGGATAAACAAACCTGAACCAAAACCTGAAGAACTGGTCATTTATTTCATATATCCCACGTTTTCTCTTTCCAAGAGGCAATATATGCTCAATAATATGTAGATCCTCAAGTACTGAAAGGTATTTTGAGAGATTGCCTTTATCTATGCCCGTAACAGACGAGATTTCCCCCTGTCTGTTATATCCCAATGAGAGATATTTGAGTATCAGCGTATATACCCTTGGCTCCCTGAACTCTTCCTTCAGTAACACCTTTGGTTCATTATAGAGCACTTCTCCTTTTTTCAGGATCATCTGTTTAATATTCTCATCAACGCTCAGTGAGCTGTCTAATCTTTGAAGATAGAAAGGCATACCTCCGCACATGGCCCAGATCTTGAACTTATCTGCAGTATCATAATTGTTAAAAAAGCATTTCATATGCTTGAACATCAATGGTTTAACATTCCATTCTCCTGTTCGTCTTCCGTAAAGAGGACTTTTATAACCCAAGACTTCAGTTTCCATCATCCCCATTGATGAACCACAAATTATGAGGAACATATTATTGTTAATCAACAGTTCATCCCATATCTTCTGAAATACCGAAACTACACCTCGATCAATTTCTATGAGATATGGGAACTCATCAATTGTAATTACTGCTTTTCTGTCATCCATTTCCTGTGAAAGGTACTTGAACAGATCATAGAAAGAGGAAACTTCAATATCTGAAAAATATTCTTTTCCGGTTAATTTACGAAACTTATTTTTCATTTCATTGATATTTTCTTTCATGCTGTCGTTGGTACACAGGATATATGTTCCCTCTTTGTCCTGCATGAACTGTTTTGCAAGCTCGGTTTTACCAATTCTCCTTTTCCCATAGAGCACAATCATCTGGGAGGTGTTTTCAGCATACTTCCCGTTGAGAAAATCAAGTTCAATTTCGCGATTGATGAAATGTTGTATCATAAGTATTATACTTTACATACAACTATTTAATGGTTGTGACACATCATGATCTCATCAGCAGGGCGAAAGATCACTGTTCACCAGGAATTGCAACAAAAGCTATATCAGGTTCACATTGACACAATCCGTATGGCGTATCAACGAAGCCGTGGGACGGATGGAAGAACTCATCATTTGATGGACATTTCATCAATCTGTCATTACTGAAGACCCGTTCTCCCTATTGGTTTTGAAAATCAAGTTCACATTTGACAAAATGTTGTGTCAAAAGTATAATACTCTGGATACATCGCTTAGCATCACCAGCGTTGGGTGGTGCTATTCTATTTTCATCCCTTTAGCAACGTATTTGGTCCAATGTGCCCGCTTCTGATCATATGATCGGCCAGCACCAGGGCCATCATGGCCTCTGCGACAGGCACCATACGGGGTGGTATCGTGGGATCGTGCCGTCCCTGGATGTTGATATCCTGTTCACTCATCTGTTTCATGTCCATGGATCGTTGTGTGATTGAGATAGACGGCGTTGGTTTGACAGCGCATCGGCAGATAATAGGCATCCCGGATGAGAGACCGCCGAGTATTCCCCCGGCATTGTTCGTCCGGGTCACCACTGTTCCATTCTCTACAGCGAAACCATCGTTCATATGGCTTCCTTTCAGTTCTGCGGCCTTGAAACCTGCACCTATCTCCACGCCTTTCACAGCACCGATACTCATCATCGCCTTTGCAATATCAGCATCCAGCTTGTCGAATACCGGCTCTCCAAGTCCTGCCGGTACACCTACAACAATGGTCTCAACAATACCTCCGATACTGTCCCCCTCCTGACGTGCGGCATCAGCTTGCGCTATCATCTCCTCAGCAGCATTCAGGTCTGCACACCGGACAATTGTCTTATCTACATTATCCTGTATCGTACGCATCGTATCAAGGTCCATGTTCATATCCTTTGCCCTGACACCACCCAGTTCGATGACATGGGACACGATCTCGATCCCTGCCGTGCGGAGTAGTTTTCTGGCGACAGCCCCCGCAGCTACTCTGCCAATTGTCTCCCGTGCGGATGACCGTCCTCCTCCGCGATGGTCACGCATTCCGTATTTCATCTTGTATGGGTAGTCGGCATGTCCCGGACGTGGCGTATCCTTAATATTGTCATAAGCACTGGGATCAGTGTCCTTATTGTACACCAGCATCGATATTGGGGTACCGGTAGACCTTCCTTCGAACACGCCGGATAGTATCTCCACATGATCAGCTTCACTGCGTGGTGTGGATATCCTGCTCTGGCCCGGTCTCCGGCGGTTCAGATCGTGTTGGATATCTTCCTCATCAATGGGCAGACCTGCGGGAGTTCCATCGATCACCACTCCCAGGGCACGTCCATGAGATTCTCCCCATGTTGTGATCCTGAATGAATGTCCAAAGGTGTTTCCTGTCATGTCCTGTAATTGGGCTTGAAGTTATTTATGTTTGTTCTTT
>JAIOTO010000098.1 GCA_021106765.1 Methanosarcinaceae archaeon | reverse complement strand
GTTCATACACGAATCCACAGGTGGGGGTCTGACAGGGTCCAATGGAAAATACACCTTTAGTGCGAGCACGCTCGCGTACTGCCAGTGTAACGAATCTGGTGAATGTTGCACCCATCTTCAGATCAAGGATTTGTCTGGCCTCAGCGGACATGGCTAAATTTGTGTCTGGCTCGACCAGAGCATTGAACGCTCTGTCGATCTCCCCGGAAGAGAGGGATGAAAAACGAGCCCGTTTTACTGATGCATTGGAGACCTTTGCCGCAATGTCCTTTGCCTCAAATCCAATGTTCTCCCCTTCACGATCATAGTCGCATGCAAGAATAATACGATCCGCACTACGCGCAAGTTCTGTTATCGCACTGGCATAGTTCGCCTTTGTGATCTTCTTTATAGGTTTGACATCCATTAGAGTGCGCGGAGCTACAGAGCGCCAGTCATTATATTCCTCACTGTAATCGTACTCGGTGATATGGCCTGCAAGCCCTATTACTTCCCAGTGTTCTCCCCTGAGTGTGAACTCATACACCGGGAGCCCTCTAACAGATATACGTTTTGTCTCAGAGCCATTCAATATCCTGGCTATCTGGGCTGCTGCTTTATTCTTTTCTGCAAATACTACTGTGGTCATATCTAGTCAGCGGATCCGTTCAGTTAAAATTACAACCAGTAATGCTGGTCCGGGATGTACATGTGGTTGACCATAGATAAAACTACTTGGCTGCAATATGTAACTCAACGAGATAAAATAGACAAAAGTGGTGAAGCAGGAAGCTTCACCACTTTTGCGGGAAGTCATTCATCTTACTACGAGTACTTCCACATTGGAATGTCTGACCACGTTCTCTGCCACACTTCCGAGCAGGAACCGCTCTATCCCAGTGCGTCCAAGTGTTCCCACTACTATCATGTCAATAGCATTGTCATTTGCAAATTTGATCAGTTCATCACTTGGGTGACCTTCAAGTAGTATAGGTTTTACATCCACTCCTGTGGAATTTCCAATTTCCTGGACATACGAGGTCGCTTTTACTCCTTCCTCTTTCATAATATCATAAGGAACTTCCCACCTCGTCATCCTGGACCCTACCGGCATCGAAGATGCCATATTGGTCGGAACGACGAACACGGCATACACCGTTGAACCAAGTTGTTCTGCAAGCCCCATTCCAGATGCGATGGCCTTCGTGGAATTTTCAGATCCATCGGTTGCGATCATTATTCTGCTGTATTTTTTAGCTGTCATATCTATTCCTCCTTTGAGATCATGGGATATAGACACGTCTATCAAAATACAGTATATTCGCCTACCATCCCTAAGAATATGTGTGATGTTATGGCATATATAGATTGCGAGGGTGTGCATCACTTCGTTCCTGTGAAACATATATATGTACTCGTGGTGTATCTGCACCACTAATAATGATCGATTACAACAGGAGCCATAAATGACATTAATGGAAGATGCTAAGAACGGTATGATCACACCCTCTATAAGAGACGTGGCAGAACTGGAGGGTATTGATGCCGAGACCGTGCGATCATGTGTTGCCAGAGGTCTGATCACCATACCGAAAAATATCATGGGACGATCATGTTCCTTTGGTATTGGGAAGTATATGAGCACAAAGATAAATGCGAATATAGGGACGTCCCGCGACTTTGTGAATATTGATGAGGAAGTACAGAAAGCTAAGACCGCTGTGGCTTATGGTGCCGATACCATCATGGATCTTTCAACCGGCGGTAATCTTGATGAGATCAGGAAGCAGATCATGGACAGTGTGGATGTGCCCATTGGCACAGTACCTATCTATCAAGCCGCATCGTCCCACAAAACTGTTGTGGACATGACCTCGGATGATATGTTCGATGCTGTTCGCAAACATGCTGAAGATGGTGTGGATTTTGTTACCATTCATGCAGGTGTCAACCGTAATGCCCTTGAGAGGCTTAAAAAAGGAGATCGGATCACAAATGTGGTCAGTCGTGGTGGCTCGTTCACCATTGCATGGATGTTGCATAACGACCAGGAGAATCCTTTTTACTATGAATATGATTATCTTGTGGAGATCGCACATGAATACGATCTGACGCTGAGCCTGGGCGATGGTATGCGTCCGGGATGTATACATGATGCGTCCGATGCCCCGAAATTTATGGAGTTTATCACTCTGGGTGAACTGGTAACACAGGCCCGTGAGGCTAATGTACAGACGTTCGTGGAAGGCCCCGGTCATGTACCGGCGGACGAGATCGCACTGAGCGTGCGTGGCATGAAAGAACTGTGCCATGGCGCACCCCTGTATCTATTGGGTCCACTGGTCACGGATATTGCCCCCGGTTATGACCATATCACCGGTGCCATCGGTGGGACGATCGCATGCATGTACGGTGCGGATTTCCTGTGTATGACGACCCCTTCCGAACATCTGGCACTGCCTACAGTAGATGATATCAGGGAAGGAGCCACTGTGACAAAGATCGCCGCCCACGCCGCAGACCTGACAAAAGAAGGCCAGCGGGAACGGAGCCGCGTACGGGATGATAAAATGGCGCATGCCCGACTTGATCTTGATTGGGATACACAGTTCGATCTTGCCATTGATGGAGAACATGCCCGCAAGATACGTGAGAAACGGGTCACCAGTGGTGATGCATGCTCAATGTGCGGTGAGCTGTGTGCAATGAAGATCGTACGTGAAGCGCTGGAAGAAAGCAATCATAAGGACTGAATCTTTTTGGAATTACATTTTTTCGTTGTGATATAAAATGGAACTAACGGTCCTTGTAGATAATAATACCCTGATCGACCGGTATTTTTACGGAGAACCCGGTCTATCGTTCCTTATAAATGACGGCGGAAAGAAGATCCTTTTTGATACAGGATACTCTGATGCTTTCCTGAAGAATGCATCCCGGATGGGGATCAAACTTCTGGATATTGATCATCTGGTACTCTCGCACGGACATCTGGATCATACATGGGGTCTTGATCCACTTATCCGAACATACACAGAAGCCCGGATAGAGGGTATCCTGCATTCCAAGCCAATCCTTACAGCCCATCCACAGGCATTCTGCACAAAACACATGGAAGGAATTGGTGAGATCGGGACCATGCTGTCAGTGGAGAAGATCTCAGAACATTTCCAAATACAACTTAGCAGAGAACCCGTTTGGTTGACACAAGATCTGGTGTTCCTGGGGGAGATCCCGCGAAAATTCGACTTTGAAGGCAAAGAGTCTATCGGAACGACCATGAGTGAACATCGGGTGATCGTTGATCATTTAATTGATGATACTGCTCTTGCTTACAGAACACAAAGAGGTCTTGTTATCATTACTGGTTGCTCCCATTCCGGTATCTGCAACATAACAGAATACGCCCGGGAAGTATGCAGAGAAGACCGTGTGATCGATATTATTGGCGGTCTTCATCTTCTGGATCCTTCCAGAGAACAGCTTGATGGAACATTGGAATACATGGGTCGACTGGTCCCCGAGGAACTGCATGCCTGCCACTGCACGGACCTGCGCTCAAAAATTGAACTTGCGAAGGTTGTGAACCTCAGGGAGGTCGGAGTTGGATTGAACCTTAAATATTGACATACTCCCGAATCCATACTCCACACACCATTACCAGTACAACAACATCAATACATATTCAACATTAGGAACAATTATAATGGATACACTGAACTTTGACGGATCATGCGACAAGAACCCGGGTGGACGTATGGGATTCGGCTGGGTGCTCAATCTTTCTGGCCAATTGATCAAGGGCAAGGATGAGAAGAGACCACATAAAAGCAATACCAACAATGTCGCTGAATATACTGCACTGAAAAAAGGCCTGGAAGATTATGTCAGAAGACGCGGAACCGGCCCTCTGGAAGTCATGGGCGACAGCAAACTTGTCATCAAACAGATGAGAGGTGAATGGCGGATCTCCAACTTGAAGATGCAGGAACTGGCATCTCTGATCAACCTGTTCATCGACCAGCACGATCTAAAGATCGATTACAGATGGATACCCCGGGACCAGAACAGTATTGCAGACGGGCTTGCAGCACCACCCAAGTCGGCTTCGGAACAACTGCCACAGAACAAGTATGTTACAGATGTGAGGCAGGCACCTATATCAGAGCATTTAAGAATGCAGATCGTCAGTGTCAACCGTGCCCCATCGCCCGGATTCAAGACAATGAAGAACCTGAAAGTTGGCGGACGTGATACATACTCTACAAAGAAGTTGTCTGACCTGATCGCTGAAGCCGGGAAGGAGCCGTCAATGATGGTGAAAGAACAGTTTCCTGATGATAAGAAGGCACAGGCATCGGCATTGCGATGGCTGCTGCGGGGCCTGGCACTCGATCATGCGATACATAAAGTCAGGGTGGATCTTGATATTAACGCTAAGGTCAAACGTGGCAAACGATGATAGGTTCAGTAGGTCGAATATGTGGATTGGATAAGGTTGGTTAATTACTAATGGGTGGTTAACCCCAATGCAGTTCATTGATGACTGACCAGAAACAGCCTAGCTCAACGCAAAGGAAAAACAAGTAAAAGAAATTAGGATAATAGAATACACCAGCCGGGATTCGAACCCGGGTTCGAGCGTTGGCAACGCCCGGTGATAACCGCTACACTACTGATGTGCATGTGATTGTTCTATGGTGCCCAGACCCGGGTTCGAACCGGGGACAACTGCCTCTTCAGGGCAGCGCTCTCCCAGACTGAGCTACCTGGGCACTGGGAGAATCCAATACACGTTGTGTTATAATTTAAACTTATCGTATTTGTAGAAAGTGGGCCCGCGGAGAGTCGAACTCCGGATCCCCGCCATGTCAAGGCGATGTCATAACCAGCTAGACCACGAGCCCCTTTTGATTAGCGATACTCACAAAAGCGTGAGCACCTGTCTCCGGGGCGACTTTGCCCTGAAGCAAATCCCCTATAGATATCGAAAGTATATATATGTTATTGCAGAGGCAACAGAGAGTTTGGTGATTGGTTAGGAATGGGAGTGAAAATGAAAGTGAGAAATGATGGATCAGGCATCAGTCCTGATATGAACGCCGATCGATAGATGTGATCTCAGGATGGAGGCCACACATCGGACATTGAGGGTCTCTACGTACGGTGATCTCGTCAAACTTCATGTTTAGAGCATCATAATAGACCATACGACCCACCAGGGTCTCGCCGATGCCCAACAGGTGTTTTATGACCTCGGTAGCCTGTATTACTCCTATGACTCCCGGAAGGACGCCCAGTACACCTTCATCGCAGCTGACGTCTTTAGAGGGAACATCCCTGAACAGGCAACGGTAACACGGGCCGACATGCGGCAGTATGGTCATCACCTGGCCTTCGAACATGAAGATACTGCCATGTGCCAGGGGTTTGTTGTGGAGGACACATGCATCATTGACCAGATACCGCGTCATGAAATTGTCCGAGCAATCCACCACCATGTCATATTCATCGATCATTGAGATATTATCAGCGGATATCCGTTCATCATACGCATGTACAATGACATCCGGGTTCAGCCGTTCAACGAACTCCAACGCAGAGATCACCTTTGCCAATCCAGGTTTGCCTCCATGTATCACCTGACGCTGCAGGTTACTCATCTCCACCCGGTCATCATCAACGATGCCGATCTCCCCGATACCAGCAGCGGCAAGGTACTGGATCACAGGTGAACCCAGACCGCCTGCACCAATACAGAGCACCTTTGAGGACAGCAATCGCTGCTGTCCCGTCTCACCAATATCCTGCAGAAGGAGGTGTTTCGAATAACGAGATCGTTGTTTATCAGATAGCTTCGCGGTCATGGTTGTATCTGAAAATAATGCAGTATATAGTTATAAGCATAAGCATTTACAGTCGTAATTTTTTAATTAATCATGAACAACAGTTATATATAGGAATATCAAATAGAGGAGCCATGGATTCTTTCACAGCTATTGTGATCGCTATATTCTTACCATTCGTGTTTGCAGGTTTCCTATCACCTTTGGAAAGGATCTTCAAAGACAAGATAGGATGGTTTGCAGCAGCGGTTGCACTGGTCAGCTTCCTACTGATAGCGTATGTGGCACCCGATATAATTCACGGAGAGATCATCGAGCACACCGTTTCATGGGTGCCATCCGCAGGTATCTCGTTTAGTATATATGCCGATGGCCTAGCCATAATGATCGGGTTCATTGCCTCGGGCATTGGCGTCATCATCATGTCCTACTCCAATGGATATATGTCCCACGAGGAGGAACTGACACGCTACTATCAGTACCTCCTGCTCTTCATGGGATCCATGATAGGTATGGTATTCTCGGCAAACACCATACAGCTATTCGTATTCTGGGAACTCACAAGTATCACATCCTTCATGTTGATTGGATACTGGAGACATAAACCACAATCCGTCTATGGTGCTACCAAATCCCTGTTGATCACGGCCGCCGGCGGACTGTTCATGCTCGCAGGTTTCCTGCTGCTGCGCACCATCACCGGCTCATTCGACCTGACCGCCATATTCCATGACCCCTACATGATCGAAACGATAAAAGGACATGATCTATTCCTCCCCATACTCATATTACTCCTGATAGGTGCCGCTGCAAAATCTGCTCAGGGGCCGTTCTACATATGGTTACCCAACGCCATGGAAGCCCCGACACCGGTCAGCGCATTCCTGCACTCGGCAACAATGGTCAAGGCAGGCATATACCTCATCGCACGTATACATCCCATATTCTCAGGAACAGATGCATGGTTCATCCTGGTCAGCGGTATCGGGATATCCACCATGCTACTGGCAGGTTTCCTCGCCCTGCGCCAGACAGACATCAAAGCCATTCTGGCATATTCCACCATCAGTCAGCTGGCATACATGATGACCATGTACGGCTATACTACATACCACGATCCTGGTATTGGCGTGGCTGCCGCGACATTCCACCTTCTCAACCATGCTACATTCAAAGCATGCCTGTTCCTTGTAGCCGGTATTGTAGTACATGAAGCCGCCACAAGGGACATCAGGAAACTGGGAGGTTTGTGGCGTGAGATGCCCATCACCTTTGTTATTGCCTCCATCGCCGCACTGGCAATGGCAGGCATCCCGCCATTGAATGGATTCCTGAGTAAGGAAATGTTCTATGAAACGTCCATTGAGATGGGGTCACTGCTAGGCTCACCCTTCAATATACTGATCCCGGCACTCGCCGTCCTCGGAGGCGTGTTCACATTCGCATATTCCATCAAGCTCATCGACGGCATCTTCCTCGGCAAACGCTGCGATGAACACCTCCCGGAACACATACACGACCCATCGGCCATCATGCTCATACCGGCAGCATTCCTTGCAGGACTCGTCATACTTTTCGGACTTGTACCCTCCATACCTATCCACTATATCGTCGAACCGACCACGTCCGGTATCCTGCTTGAAACCGTTCATCTACATGTACAACTCTGGCACGGGTTCACCCCGGCATTGATGATGACTATCGTTACATTCATAGCAGGCATCCTTGTTTACTCGCGATATGACAATATCGCAAACTGGCAGAACCGGTTCAACTCCGGATACCCTTGGATAAGTGTCAATTATTACTATGATCATCTGGTAGATAACGCCAAAGAACACGCTCACAGGTTCGCGTTATTCACGCAACCCGGGGGCATAAAGACCTATGTCAATGCAATGTTGATATTGATGATAGTATTGATGATCATACCACTCTTCACTGTAACAACAACCCTGATACCCAGTAATCTGAACTTTGAGATCCCGCTATACGAAGGACTTACAATGTTGATCATGATCGTAGCGGCTCTCACAGCAGCCCTATATCACAAATATCTGCTCGCTGTCATTGCACTTTCCGGGGTAGGATATATGGTCAGCCTGATATTTATATACCTGAAAGCACCAGACCTTGCGTTGACCCAGATATTGGTCGAAACACTATCGACCATCATTTTCCTTCTGGTCATTGTCAAGATCCCACAGACCTTCAGGGAACGAATACCGAAGACCGTACTGGCCCGGGACCTGTGTATAGCTACCGCAGTATCATTGACCATACTGGTCCTGTTGCTCAATGCAACCCAGGGAATTGTTCCACCCTTTGAATCCATTTCGCATTACTTCATCGAAAAGACCCTGCCTCTTGCCGGTGGACACAACATCGTGAACGTGATCATCGTTGATTTCAGAGGATACGACACACTTGGAGAAATATCAGTACTGTGTCTGGCAGCACTCGGAGTATATAACCTTATACAGAGCCGGGAGGAAAGAGAATGACCACCATTATCACAAAAACGGTTACAAAGATATGCATACCACTGATCATATTATTCTCCATTTCACTGCTCTTAGCAGGCCACAATAACCCCGGAGGCGGATTTATCGGTGGCGTTATGTTTGTAGCCGTGATCGCACTGACATACGTGGTCTTTGGGTTGAAGAAAATGAAAACTGTCTTTGATCCTCATTGGGAAAAATGGTTTGCTTTCGGACTAATACTTGCATCCATAACAGCATTTACACCCATGATATATGGACATAATTTCTTCAGAAGCGCCGTTCATTTTGTTGATCTACCACTGTTCGGAGAGATCGAACTGGTCTCTGCCGGACTGTTCGATATAGGTGTTTATTTCGTAGTGATAGGCTCATTGTTATTTATATTCAAAAATGTAGGTGATGATGAATGAACAGTGTCCTCCTTTCAATAACCATCTCAATACTCTTTGGTATAGGGACATTCCTGATACTAAGAAGGGACATCATCAAAGTGATCATTGGACTATCAATATTATCTCATGCAGTGAACCTGTTGATCGCATCCACCGGCATCTTTGATGGTGATAAGGTCCCGATCATCACGGGCTCACACGAAAGTGCAGTTGCCAGTGGTACAATATTCACAGATGATGTTGTAAATGGAGTGATGTCGCCCGTGGTCTCGGTCATGACCGGTACGCACTACGTGGATCCGCTGGTACAGGCCCTCGTGTTAACTGCCATCGTGATCAGTCTTGCTATAACAGCATTCATATTAATATTGGCATACAGGATACACGAAGAATATAAGACCACGGATCTCAATGAAATGAAGAGGTTGCGAGGATGATAGACGTGATGCAGCATCTTCCCATACTTCTGGTTGCCATACCAATATTGATGGCTGCGGTCATGATAATGCTGCGATCTCACCCAAAGCTGCAGAACATTCTCAATGTAACAGTATCCATCGTATTGCTACTTATGAGTATCCAACTCCTGTTCCACGTATGGGATAATGGGATACAGGTCTATGAGGTAGGAGAATGGGGGAAATATGGAATACTGCTGGTAGCTGACCTGCTGGGTTCGAGCATGGTGCTTCTCAGCTCAGGCATCTCACTAATGGCACTCATTTATTCATTGGACTATATTCAGGAGCACTCCCTTAGCTCGACATACCATTCTCTCTTCAACCTGATGATCGCAGGACTGAACGGTACGTTCCTGACCGGTGATCTCTTCAATATGTTTGTGTTCTTTGAGATATTGCTCTTATCTTCCTGTGCCCTCGTAGTATCACAGGGAAAAGGAGGACATACCAAGACCTCCGACAAGATGGAAGCCACATTCAAATACCTTATACTCAATATGATCGGCTCCATTGTTATGCTGATCGCCGTGGCCTCACTATACGCAACTCTGGGCACACTCAATATGGCTGATATCGCAGTGAAGATCAGTGCTCTTAGCCAGTCCGGTACACTGCCCTGGCATTTGTTTATGATCGCTCCCTTATTTATCATCGTGTTCGGTAACAAAGCAGCCATATTCCCAATGCATTACTGGCTTCCAGACGTGCACCCCTCTGCACCGTCCCCCATCAGTGCAATGCTCAGTGGTGTGATGATCAAAGTCGGTGTATACGGTGTTCTTCGGGTCTGTTTCCTGATCTTCCCGGATGCACTGTTCCTGCTCAAACCGATGATCATATTCCTGGCTCTTGCTACCATTATTGTAGGTGCCATATCAGCCATTGGCCAGAATGATGTCAAACGCCTACTGGCATATTCCAGTATCAGCCAGGTCGGATATATCTTTCTGGGAATCGGCATGGGTACAGCTCTCACCATTACCGCATCCCTTGTATATCTTGTGAACCATGCCATTGCTAAATCCATGTTATTCCTGACATCCGGAAGTATCATACACCACGCCGGTACGAGGGACATGACCAAGATGGGGGGCATGATACAGAGCGCACCACTCATGAGTAGTGCATTCCTGATCGGCGCCATGTCCATTTCAGGTCTTCCGCCCATGGGCGGGTTCATTGCAAAGTTCATGCTCTTTGATGCAGGGATCCTTGACCAGTACTACATACCAGTAGCCATTGCACTTCTTTTTGCAGTGTTAACCCTATTTTATATGTTCAGAGCCTGGCTACGCATGTTCTGGGGCGAGGAACGGGACTTTGTCGAACACGGGGAATATAGGGCACAGAATACATCCCTCTATGTAAGCATCCCAATCATACTATTGGCTGCTGCAGTGATTGCTCTTGGACTCTATGCAGAACCTCTTATTGTATTGTCTCAGGCCATAACTGATCAATTGCTTGATCCACAACCCTATATTGACGCAGTATTAACAAGAGGAGTTCGATGAAAAGATATTTCTTCTATTCCATAACTCTCGGATTCGCCTGGTGCTTTGTCCACGGTGTTATCAATTTGAACAATTTCCTCATAGGGATGTTACTCGGACCTATAATAATACGACCGTTCAAGACATTCTATAACTTTGATGAACAGTTGTCATACACGAACACGATCAGACGCATCCCAAAACAAATTAAATTCCTCTCTATACTCTTAATAGAGATCATAAAAGCAAGTGTATTCGTAGCAAAGATCATCCTCAGACCAAACCTGGATCTCAAACCTGGTATTATCGCCGTACCCATACGGGCCAAAACAGATGCTGGTATCACAGCAATTGCCAACACGATCACACTTACCCCGGGTACGCTGACGATAGATGTGTCGGATGACAAATCCACACTATATGTCCATGCCATAGACCTGTCTGATCCAAAGGCGGTATCGGAATCTATCCGGGATGATCTTGAAGAATATGTACTGGAGGCATTTGAATGAACTCACTACTACTGAACATTTCACTTGTATTCATGGTATTGTCACTCATACCCTGCTTATACAGGATCATTAAAGGACCGACCATCCCCGACCGCGTGGTTGCGATCGATGCTATGACCACAGTGATCATTGTGATGCTCGGTGTTTACTCCCTTCTGCAGAACTCCGTGTTCTTCATGGATGTGGCACTGGTCCTGGCAATAATATCTTTTGTCGGAACAGTGACCATTTCCAAGTATCTGGACGAGGGGGCGGTCTTCTGACACTGATGGGATCGATCCTTGACATACTCAGCAATATATTCCTGATGATCGGAATATTTTTCGTGTTCCTGGGCATGCTGGGACTGTTGCGACTACCTGACATATTCAACCGACTACATGCGACTACGAAGATCGGGACAATCGGAGCGTTCGGGGTTATGATCGCCATAGTATTGAAGGTCGGATTTACACCAATGGGTATAAAAGCAATAACTGTGGGACTATTTCTCCTACTAACCGCACCTGTCGCTGCACACATGATCGCCAGGGCAGCTCATCGTCATGGGGTCGGGTTATGTAAGGAATCGATCATTGATGAATACGGTAAGACCTACAAATGACGTTACACTGAGATCACAGGATACATGACTATAGACACACGGATATTTCGGATCACTGACAACAACTTTGGAGGAGTGATCAAAGAGACTTCACAGATCATCCAGGAGGGTGGCACTGTAGCCTTCCCCACAGAAACAGTCTACGGTCTTGGTGCAGACGCCCTGAATCCTGATGCGGTGCTCAAGATATTCGAAGCAAAAGGACGACCGGCAGACAATCCCCTGATCGTGCATGTTGCGGATCGAAAACAGTGTACTGAACTCGCTCAGGACATCCCTGAGATGGCATCCAGATTGATGGATGCCTTCTGGCCCGGTCCACTTACCCTGATCCTGAAATGTAAGACAATTATTCCCGATATAACCACAGGTGGATTGGATACAGTAGGTCTCAGGATGCCGGATGATCGGATAGCGCTTGAACTGATCCGATGTGCCGGTACCCCTATCGCCGCACCCAGTGCAAACCGTTCAGGATATCCCAGCCCAACAAATGCAGAACATGTGGTCCATGACCTCGAAGGGCGCATCGATGCAGTGATCGACGGGGGAAATGTGAACATCGGTGTGGAATCCACTGTGGTCGATATGACAGCGAATGTACCGGTGATACTCAGACCCGGAAATATCAGTGCAGAGGACATTAAACGATGCATAGGAGCAGTACAAATTGGATATACTGACCGAAGGATGAGTGGGGATGAGAGAGTACGATCCCCGGGGATGAAATATACCCATTATTCCCCCAAAGCTGATGTAATACTGGTCGAAGGAGAACTCAGCGAGGTCGCTGATGCAATTACGGCACTTATTGCAGATCATTATGGAAAAGGTATGCATGTGGGTCTCCTTGTAAGCAATGAAGTCGCAAGGATAGTATCAGCAGATGCGACATTCTTACTGGGAAAAGGACAGGACCCCTCCCAGGCTGCCCGCAGTATATTTATGGGTTTGCGACATCTGGATAATGAGAATATGGACCTGATCATTGTAGATGGTTCAATAAAAAATGAAGGCGTTGGTACCGCAGTATTTAACCGACTGCGCAAAGCGGCTGATAGGATCATAAAAATATAAATGGATGTGAATGTCGTTGAATTCTGAAAAAAAAGAGTATATGGTCAAGAAACAGAAATACCTGATAATGGTGAAGAGGAACAGGAAAATCGGTACGGCAAGTATGGTCTTCTTATTCATTGGACTGATGCTAAAAGCTTTTGAAAGACCGGATATCGGTGGCCAATTTATCTGGCTTGGCGTCATTCTTGTGATCTACGTTATGGGATCTAACTGGATGGGACGCAGGGATCTGAAAAAATTAGAATGATAATTACATTCCGAATTTCTTCATCATTTTTTGCATGTTGAACTTGCCGCCACGCATCCCTTTCATGGCATTCTGCATCATTTTATGATATTTCAGCAGCTCGCGCACATCTTCAGGATTGCACCCTGAACCCCTTGAGATCCGTTTGATGCGAGAACTTCCTATGGAACGTGGATTGAGCATCTCTTCATCGGTCATCGAATCCATCAATATGCGGTAACGTGCCATCTTATCACCCGTGGTATTGTACGCCTCATCGGAGATCTTGCCCCCAAGTCCACCCAGAGGAAGCATCTGCATGATCTGTTTCATAGGCCCCATCTTGTTCATGGCTTCCAGTTGATTATACATATCTTTGAGCGTAAAGCGCCCACGCATCATTGACTCAATATCAAGATCCTCTTCTGTGAGTGTCTCCTCTGCTTTTTCAATAAGACTCTTGATATCACCCATTCCCAGCAGCCGTGAGATGAAACGATCTGACTCGAACTTCTCAAGATCATCGGGAGTCTCGCCCACACCAATAAACGCGATCGATGAGTTTGTTTCTGACACCGCGGACAGCGCACCGCCACCTTTGGCAGTACCATCAAGCTTGGAGATCACGACCCCGGAGATCCCTATCGAATCATTGAACGCCCTGGCCTGCTCGCTCGCCTGCTGGCCAATGG
>JAIOTO010000010.1 GCA_021106765.1 Methanosarcinaceae archaeon | reverse complement strand
GCGGCGGAGGTCACCAAAACAGCAGAGAACACGTTCCGGGACCTGCAGATAGCGGCTGCCAACCAGCTGGCCCTGTACTGCGAGGCCTTGGGCATAAACTTCTACGATGTCCGCACGGGTGTGGACAGCCTGAAAGGCGAAGGCATCACCAGGGCCATGCTCTGGCCGGGGGCCGGGGTCGGCGGACACTGCCTGACCAAGGACACCTACCATCTGGAACGTGGTGTTAAGATGCTTGGAGCCGGAGAACTCGATTATCCTGAAGGAAAGGACTCCATCTACGTCCTGGCCCGCAACGTCAACGATTTCATGCCGAAGCACATGTTCAAACTCACACAGGATGCCCTTTCAGCTGCTGGCGGGTCTTTGGCAGGTTCAAAAGTAGCCCTTCTTGGCTGGGCATTCATCAATGATTCCGATGATGCCAGGAACCCACCGTCCGAGCCATACCGGGATCTGCTGATCGAGGCCGGGGCCGAGGTCATGGTGCACGATCCGCATGTTCTGGATTACCCGGGAGTGGAGATTGTGACGGATCTGGACACGGTCGTTGCGGATGCTGATGTTGTGGCTGTCATGACCGGACATTCGGAGTATTTTGAGCTGGAGCCTTCAACTCTGAGGAAGAGTATGGGGAAGGACAGACCTGTTGTTGTGGATGGGCGGAATGTCGTTGATCCGGATGCATGGATCGATGATGGATTTGTGTATAAGGGGATTGGGAGAGGGGACAAGAACGGGCATGCTATGAAATAACAAGCGATTGCAAGTAAGATCCTATTTGGTCAAAGATCAAAAAGGCTCATCGCTGATATGTGGTGGCAACTATGTAGTTTCATCAGTTTGCTGCACCTTGCAATAAGAAGTATGATACAAATAAGGATTGTAGATCTTGGTGTACTTGCACTCTGCAAGTTACACTAAATATTACGGAAGTGTCTGGAAGTAATGTCATATGGAAAACGATATAATTAAAAGGTATAATTAAAAACGATTTGAAATTAAGGGCACCTTCAGAATGTAAAGTGATGTGCAAAGTTTCAGCATGCCGATAGGTCCGTTCAATTTGTGTAAATCCGTATCTGATATATATCCTTAAAAAGTCATCATTCCGATCCTGTCAGAGGGAAATCTTTTTATCTACTTTCCCTATAAGAATAGCTATGTTACGTGGTGGAATAGTTACCGGTTTATTTGTATTTTTCATATCATTGGTCCTTATTACTAACACTGGTGCAGCTGCGACCTCTGTGTTACTCTCGCCCTCTTCTCAGAGCGTATCGCCGGGTGGATCGTTCACGGTGGACGTTATCGTGATCCCCGACACTATGGTAGCTGGCATGCAATTCGATTTTGGATTTGATAGTTCAAAGGTCCACGTGACGAATGTTCTGGAAGGTGATCTCTTCAGGCGAGCGAGTGTGGGTCAACCTCAACGATACACTTATTTCAATACGGGTACTACTGACACAAACTCTCTGGAGGATGTTTTTGGTTGTGTCCTTGGTTTTGGTTCATCAGTTGGCCCTGCGGCGTTTGCAACCGTTGAATTGCATGTGGCGGATGATATATCAGGTCATGTGGAACTTGAGCTGAATAATGTGATCATAAGCAATTCACAGGGATGTGCTGTGGATACAGAGATCACAAACACGATTATCGAAATACATGAACCTGATACGATGACATCATTGGAAGGTGACGCCAATGGGGATGGTGTTGTGGATGTTGAAGATCTGCGATTGGTCCGGGAGCACTTTGGTGACAGTTCCAGCTCAGATAGTTCATGGGATCTAAATCAGGATGGGTTTATAGATATTCTTGACATCATGATCGTAATATATCAAATTGAAAATTGATCAGATCCAGAGGGATTTCCAGGTGTTGAACAGATCATACTTAAAGATAATATTTCTGTTATTGTTTATTCCGAGCATATTCTCATGTCAGGTCTCCGCAGAGACTGCCGTGAGCATTGATCCACAGATACTATCGGTTGACAAAGGGCAGAATTTCACTGTAGATGTCTTTATCCATCCAGATGGTACTATATCCGGCATTCAGTTTGACCTTCTGTTCAATACTTCCGTCGTTCATGCGATCAGTGTGGAGGAAGGCGATCTTTTCAAACAGGATGGTGGGAATGCTATCTTTAATCCGGGATCGCTGGATAATAATAATGGAACGTTGAATGATGTCTATGGTTTCATTCTGGGAAAGGTCAATGTGACCGAGCCCGGCGTGTTTGTATCCATCAGTTTCAGTTCCCGGGATGTTGATGAGAGATGTACTCTCAGTCTATCCAATCTCATTGTCAGCAATTCCACAGGCTCACAGATGCCTGTAAGTATTCTGGATGGCAATGTGATAGTGGGTAATCCGCTTTCCATTCCCGATGATGTGCCACAGTCGTCCAACGAGGAGGACTCTGTAAAAGGTCTGGACCAGAACTCAGCATTGATTCTTTGTTTTGCTGCAATGTTATTACTCGTTTTCAGGAGAAAATGTTGAATCACTGTTCCGACTGATCATAATTGAATGTTAATAAGGATAGTATTGTCAATGTTCCGGACATTATACCGATCTGACCACATGCAAGCTGGCATATATTGTAAATGCAATGCCATGTAGGAGTTATGCTATGAGATCTGAGATATGTATTCGGTATGTTTGGTGTAAGCGTTTTATGCAGATCACATTGTTCGTCATTTTGTGTCTGACCACTGCAGGCATTATTTCTGCAGATACTTCAATTAGTATTTCACCGTCAACCAATATTGTTTCTCATGGAGAGACCTTCACTATCGATGTGTGCATGGATCCTGATGTTCCGATAGCTGCCGGGCAGTTCGACCTGATATTCGATAATTCTCTGGTAACTGTTAATTCTTTAACAGAGGGAGATCTGTTCAGACAGGCTGGTGCTCCCGTATTCTTTAATGAAGGTATCATTGACAACTCGCAGGGTCGTATCAGTATCGTGTATGGTTTACTACTCGACAAAAGCAGTATCGCGACAGCCGGGACATTTGCAACCATCAGTTTGAATGCAAGCAATAGTTCCGGAGTGTGTATATTTGAACTATTGAATGTTGTTGTGAGCAATTCAACTGCTTACGCTGTGCCGATCAATGTTATCAATGGTAGTATCGTGATCGAAGAACACGATACAGGTGATATGGACGACGGAAGTGATACGTTTGGTGGAAGTGGCTCAGGCGATGGCGTAGGTGGTGCTGGCAACACCGGTGAAGATCTTTCCAGTATAGTGGTCAAAGAAGTTTCAAAAGTATTTGTGAATAGGGGTCATGTCTCCTACCCATTCGAAGAATCTGAAAATCCCCTCACTTATGTCAACTACACTGCACTTACCAATGCAGGTTCCATAACTACCATTGTTGAGGTCCTTAACCAGGCATCTCTCTTTACCAACTCGTCGGAACCGCCAGGTCATGTTTTTAAGAATATAAATATATGGGTTGGCAATTATGGTTATGCAACAGAGAACAATATGCAGGACGCTGTTATCAGTTTCAGGGTAAGCCGATCCTGGCTGGATTCCAATAATATCTCCACTCCGGATGTCAATGTCAGGATGTACCGATATCATGAGAATAAATGGTTACCTCTTTCAACACAGCAGGTTGGAGAGAATGATATCGAGTTGATCTTTGAAGCACGTACGCCTGGTTTTTCTCCCTTTGCAATAGTGGGACAAAATACATCGGATGAACCCTATGTAACAGGTGATGATGGTGAACAAGCAGAAAGCGATATAACTTTCCCGGTGACCGATGAAGCATCCGGAACCACAGAAAGCCTTGGTCAAAACACATTGTTAATATTGTGTCTTTCAATATTGATCCTGCTATCTGGCAGAAGACAATGATGACAACGATCGTTCAGTAGTTGCCATCGGGTCACCAATTAATCCTTACCATCGTCCTGGTATCATAAGTGCTATCCCACAGAAGAACATCGTAAGCAGGTACATTGCGTAGGTGGCCTGTCGTTCAGTAACATTGTAGTAATATGGCAGTACCCACTTCAATGTAAGTGGGTTTGGTACTTCAAGTATGCCATCTCCTCTATCCTGTCCGAATTTGGCAACAGGATATTTCCTGAGTCTCCAGTAACCATACATAAGGAAATTAATAGTATGCGGGATAAGCATGATGAATCCACTGATGATGAATCCCTGTATCACTATGATAGTTCCTATCGCTGCGCCGATCGTGAGGGATCCCACATTTCCCCAGAAGATCTTGGATGGATACATGTCATAATAAAGATATCCGAGCAGTGCTCCGGTTATAGCAACGATCGCAATAATATTTTCAACATCACCGATCATCATCGACTTGATCAAGAGTGTTACCAGCACGATCGCTGATAGTCCGGAAGCCAGTCCGTTGTAACCGGAATGCATGTTCACAAGATTGGATGCCACAAGCACGTAGGTCGGAACAATGAATTGCAGATAGAGTATCCCGAGTTCAATAGAACCTATACTGGGTAGCATGACTGCTGTATGGGTGGCATATTGTATCAGGGGGTATGAACAATAATACATTATCAGGAGCTTCGAGACGCGACCAATGTCGATCATATCGTCCAGTATTCCGAATATCCCAAAAAGCGCGATCACGATCAGTACTACATAATTGGTAGATGTGAACTTGAAGAACAATGAGTTCAGGGAAAAGGAAAGGAGTGCTATGAGCAGGATCGCGATACCACCACGCTCTGGGATCAGCACCTTACCTTTTTTGTAATAATCCCTGCCCACAAGCCCACTTTCTGTAAGCTTATTAATAAAATAGGGCATTGATATGGCAGTAGCTACCAATGGAACTAAAAGACTGCTTGCGATCATGAGATTCTGCAACATTATTGATGATGTGACGCCAAGCATTTGTATTGCTCCATTTTGATAATAATATTCTACCATATTATAATTAGGTGTACATATATCTATCTGATTCAGATCTGGACTTATGCGTCATCGGTTAAGGAAATAATCGTGATAAATAGTATGTAGTCACCTCACTTAATGAAAAACATGCTTATGATAAGACCCGCAGTATGAGATCACTTACCAGTTAAATCCTGCAAGTTCAGGTAGTTGCTATTACTCAAAACCATTAGCAATAACCCAAAAAACCCCTTGACCGAAGATCATGGATTCGGACCTTATACCGCAGACGAATGCACAATATGTTGTATTTCAAAGAATAGATAATTATTTCTACTCAAAGCCCACTTTATGTCATGGTGTAAATGATCCAAATAACCAGATACCGTGTTTTCATGTTCCTTTCAATTATGTATGCTGCTATGATATTTTATCTTTCATCACGTACTGACCTGAGTATCATAGCAGTTAACTCTCTCAACGGTGCATGGTTGCATGATCTTGCAGATTTTTTCAAAAACAATGATATGGTGTTCATGATCGATCTTGCCGATTATTGTTATGATAATTTCGATAAACTACTCCACATGGGGTTGTATTTTGGTTTTGGTATCGTATTGTATCTGACATTTCACAATTCTGACAGTATTTTTCTCAGGAAGTACGCACCGTTATTTGCCATAATAATCGGTATTATGTATGGGGTTACAGATGAGTATCATCAGTCATTTGTGCCGGGTAGAGTATCAAGCACTGCGGACCTGATGGCAAATGGTATAGGTGTCGTATTAGCGCAGTTCGTTTTCTGGGCTTTTATTATATTCCATCTATTACTAAGAAAATTCAAGCATTTAGGGTAAATGTGGGATCTCTCAACAGATCGTCACAACCTTTCCACTCCCGTAAGACTCGATCGCTGCCAGTGCGGCTTCCAGTGCATGTTTTCCATCCTCTCCACTGACCCGCGGTGATCTGTTGAATTGCACACAGTCGATAAAATGCTCAAGTTCGTTCTTCAGGGGTTCGCCCTTCTCAACTTTGGCCTGCCTTATCCAGTTTGCATCATGGATGGTAAGCGTCTGCTCCATATAGTCAAGGTATGCAACACCGTCCACTCCGATCACAGACATCTTCCGGACCTTGTGTGGCGTCAACCAGTTCGCACCAACGACACCCGCCCTGTTATCATCAAAGCGTAGCATGATGGATGCATGGTCCTCCTGTGAATGGATATCACGCCCTGCAATGGCGTACACTTCACTGACCCGTGATCCATACATATATGCGATCGCATCGATATCATGGACTCCGAGATCGAGTATGATCCCCACATCCCTTATCCTGGGGTTGTACGGCCCTACCCGGTTGGTGTTTATGGACACGATCTTACCAAGCAGCCCCATATCGATGATCTCTTTCATCTTGTCAACTGCCGGGTTGAACCGTTCGATATGGCCAACCATCAGTACCTTGTTGGCATCATGGGCAGCATCGATTATGATGTTAGCATTCTCAATGGTATCTGCAATAGGCTTTTCCACAAGGACGTGCGTATCCGCTGTCAGGGCATCCAGTACGATCTTCTTGTGAAGGGTCGTGGGTACGACAATGCTCACAGCATCCAGTTTCATGGCCAGCAGTTCCTCATGATTGGTAAAAGGAGTGGTATTGTATGTGGCGGCAAGTTCGTTGACCCGTTCTTCATCCACGTCGGATATACCGACAAGCTCTACATTCTCCATTTCGTGATAGATACGAACATGGTGCTGCCCCATGGCACCAACACCGACAACTCCTACTCTGATCATATTGCATCAACTCCTGTTCTGATGGCATCAATAATGGTCTGTACATCCTCCTGCGAGACTCCGGGATGGACCGGTAACGACAATGCCTGCTCAGAGGCTTCCTCAGTTATTGGCATCTCATCGTCATAACCCAGTTCCTGGTACAGTGGTTGTTTGTGTATGGGTATGGGGTAATATATGCCTGTGCCGATTCCCTGCTCCTGCAGCATAGCTGCGAGGTCATCACGATGCTCATCGACCCGTATCGTGTACTGGTGGAACACATGGCTGTACCCGTCCCGTACAATGGGTACTGTGATCCCGGGCACGTGCCTCAACCCTTCGGACAGCATCTTTGCATTGTTTTGACGCTTAGCGGTATAATCGCCAAGTTTCTGCAACTGCGTCAGCCCGATGGCAGCGGCAATATCTGTCATGCGCATATTGTACCCTATCATCTCATGGAGGTACCTCTGCTTTGAACCATGGGACCGCACCATCCGGGCACGCTGGGCAACATCTTCATCGTTGGTAGTGATCATCCCGCCTTCACTGGTGGTCATGTTCTTGGTTGGATAGAAACTGAATGCTCCGGTTCCGAATGAACCAACCTTCTTGTCTTTGTACATGGCACCATGGGCCTGGCATGCATCCTCGATCACTGCAAGGTTATGGTCCTCTGCGATCTCCATGATCGCTCTCATATCAGCAGGATGGCCATACAGGTGTACAGGCATCAGTGCCTTTGTCTGCGTGGTGATCGCATCCTTGATAGCCTCTGGATCAATATTGAATGTGTCCGGCTCGATATCTGCGAGAATAG
>JAIOTO010000089.1 GCA_021106765.1 Methanosarcinaceae archaeon | reverse complement strand
TGTCCCTGACCGTCTTCATGCCTTCCTCGTCGGATTCAGCAGGCTTGCGTGCTATACCACCAAAGTGGCCACCGTCACCGGTAACGATCATGCCGTGGACATGCATGCAATCATGGATCGCCTGGATCGTTTTCTCCTGTCCTCCGTTGCGGGATCCACCCACAGCAATGGCTGCGCCGAGCTTGTTGCTCAGTTTGAATCCATGGCGTCTGAGGAGTACGGTCCTGTCGAACAGTGCTTTAAGTTGTGCTGTCATGGTCCCGAAATACACCGGTGATGACACAATGATGGCATCTGCATCGACAAGCTTGGGATATATCGCCTGCATATCATCATCAATGGTGCATTTATCACCCTCATAGCAGGCACCACATGCGGTACATGGAGCCACTGTTTCTTTTGAGAGAAGTACCCGGTCTGTCTCAAAACCTCTCTTCGATGCGATCTCTAGTACTGTATCAATGATCTTGTCATTGCTTCCGTTCTCGTTTGGACTTCCCGATATACCCAGTATCTTCATTAAATCACCGCTATGCATACTACCCTCTGTTAATATTAGGCTTTGGGTGTCGATCCCTCCCCTATAAACTTATGTATAATTGTAACTTTCACTATAATAAGTAGGGGCGCTGGGTAAAACAATGCTTGAAAAGATCTTCGATCCGGATTCAGTTGCTGTTATTGGTGCCTCCCGTACCATTGGGAAGGTCGGACGCGCCGTGCTGGATAATCTGATCAATGATTATAAGGGTGAGATATACCCTATTAATCCCGTTGCGGATGATATACTGGGACTTCGCTGTTATCCTTCTATACTGGAGGTTCCCCAAAAGGTAGACCTCGCAGTGATCGTCGTGCCCGCCAGATTCGTTCCTGACATGATCGATGAATGTGGGCGTGCTGGTGTTGGGAATGTGGTAGTGATCTCGGCAGGGTTCAAGGAATCCGGTATTGAGGGGGCAAGACTTGAGCGGCGTTGTGCTGAGATCGCAGGTGAATATGGGATGCGCCTGGTCGGCCCCAACTGTCTTGGGATCATTGATCCTCATTCGGGTCTGAATGCTTCATTTGCAGCATCGATGGCAAAGGCAGGTAACATTGCCCTGATGTCCCAGTCAGGTGCCATCTGCACCGCTACACTGGACTGGGCAGATGCCAATGGTATTGGTTTCTCAAGGTTCGTAAGCCTGGGTAACAAGGTTGATCTTTCTGAGAATGATTTCCTGCTGGATTTTGAGGGAGATGATAAAACATCAGTGATCGCAGCATATCTCGAAGGCGTCAAGGACGGCCCACGTTTCATGGAGATCGCCAGGCAGGTCTCCCACACCAAACCCATAATCGTTGTCAAATCCGGACGGACGGCAGTGGGTTCGCGGGCCGTATCCTCACATACCGGAACGCTGGCGGGTTCAGATGAAGCATACACTGCCGCATTCCTGCAGAGTGGGGTCATCCGTGCAGATTCGATCGAGGATATGCTGGATTACATACGTGCTTTCTCCAATCAGCCGATCCCTCATGGAAGGCGGATCGCAATACTTACCAACGCCGGAGGTCTGGGAATCCTCACAGCGGATGCATGTGATATGGAAGGTCTGTCCCTTGCATCCTTTGATGAGTCTACGATACAGCGCCTGCGCGACCGCCTGCCTCCGGCAGCGAACATGTATAATCCGGTGGATGTGCTAGGCGATGCAACTGCGGAGATGTATGGGTATGCATTGGATGTGATCCTGGAGGATCCGAATGTGGACGGTGTGATCCTTCTCACCTCCCCACAGGCAATGACGGATGTGAAGAGTATTGCTGATGTGGTGGTCGGGAGATCAGGTTATCTGGATAAACCTGTACTGTGCAGTTTTGTAGGAGGCTGCAGGGTGAGAGAGGGTATCCGTATCCTTGTGGATGGCCAGGTTCCCAACTATTCATTCCCCGAGCGAGCAGTGGCCAGTATGAGGGCGTTGTGCAATTATAATGATATTCGGAACCAGACCTACCCTGGATCTGAGAGATTCGATGTGGATGAGCGAAAAGCTTCGTCCCTGGTCAAGGATGCAGTTGTATCGTCTCGCAGGGTGCTTGGTCTTGAGTCCATCGACATTTTACGATCATATGGAATTCCTACTGTAGAGACCGCCACTGCAAGGACGTTGAAGGAAGCGGTGGATGAATGTGAAGCAATGGGATATCCGGTGGTCATGAAGATCCTTTCACCGGACATATCGCATAAGACCGATGTAGGAGGGGTTCGCCTGGATCTGAAGAATGCAGGGGATGTGGAGCGGGCCTATCATACAATGATGTCGGATGTTCGGCGGTATATGCCGGATGCGATGGTCACCGGTGTACAGGTCCAGAAGATGTTGTCCGGTGGACGGGAAGTGATCATTGGTATGAACCGGGATGTGCAGTTCGGTCCATTGATGATGTTTGGACTGGGTGGGACATACGTTGAGATACTAAAAGACGTATCGTTTGCTGTAGCCCCACTTAGCAGGTCAGATGCAAAGAACATGATCCAATCCATCCACACATATCCCCTATTGACCGGAGTCAGAGGGGAGGGGTCGTATGATATCGATTCGATCGTGGATGTGGTCTGCCGGATATCTCAGATGGTTACCGATATGCCACATATACTTGAGTTCGAGATCAATCCTCTAATGGTCCTTCCGGAAGGAATGGGTTGTGTTGCAATGGATCTCCGCCTGACTCTGGGGGAGGAGTAATTATGTTAATATATACGATCAAACCGATCTTTTGGAGATGGTTAGCATGACATCGATATTGATAAGTTCGTCGGAAAAATATTCAGGAAAGACCTCGTTGTGTACAGGTATTGGTATGATCCTGCGAGATAAGGGATTTTCTGTGGGATACATGAAACCAATAGGTAATCTACTACTCGATGTGGATGGTGTTCTCTGTGATGAGGACTCCGAGCAGATACGTAAAATATTCGATCTGAAGGACCTTAGTAATCGCATCACTCCGATCCTGCTTACCGAGAACCTGATCAACGATGCATTAAGCGATGCGAAGAAGGATCTGAATAAGACTCTTTTAAATGCTTATTCGATCATCTCGGAAGGAAAGGATATTATACTGATAGAAGGTGCTGGTGGTATTGGCAGCGGAATGATGTACGATCTGTCAGATCCGCAGATAGCATCCATCCTGGGCACAAAGATCCTGCTTATCACCCGATATGATTCGGTGTTTGCAGTTGATCGTATTCTCTGTGATATCGAACTCCTGCCTGATCTCGACATGCTTGCGGGGGTTATCCTCAATGAGGTTGATGCCAGTCAGATGGAACAGGTATCAGAAATGGTAGTCCCCTTCCTGAAAAAGAGAGGTATCAACGTATTCGGAGCGATCCCTCAGGATTCGACATTACGGTCGGTAACGATATCTGAGATCGTAGAGGATCTACGTGCAGATGTGCTTGCTGGTGCAGATCGACTTGAGGGATTGGTGGAACATTATCTGGTGGGGGCGATGGAAGTCAATTCAGCGATCAAGTATTTCAGGCGGATGCCCAATAGTGTTGTGATCACGGGGGGAGACCGCTCGGATATTCAGATGGCAGCCATTGAGGCCAGGGTCAGATGTCTGGTATTGACCGGAGATCTGCGTCCCAGCGAGGCTGTACTGGGTAGTGCCGAAGAGGCAAATATCCCCATCATACTTGTACGTAGCGATACTATGTCAACCATCGAACGTATGGAACGGCTGATCGGTCATGCGAGGATAAAGCAGAGTATTCAGCTGGATCGAATGGTCGAACTGATAAAGAATAACGTTGATATGGATAAACTGATCAGTGTGATGGATATTGACACAGCCTGATGAATAAATATAATATAGTTAAATATAGAGAGTTTGTTTATTATTGTAAGAATTGAATATACTTTGATAATAAGTTATACTGGTGATGTATACCGTGACCACTAAAGATTATCTCACGATCGATGATTTTGATGTTGAAAATAGGACCGTTCTGGTGCGTGTTGACATTAATACGCCAATGGACCCGTATGGGAACATACTTGACGATATGAGGATCAGTAGCCATGTCCCGACACTGAAGGATCTGGAGGATTCCAGGGTCGTCCTGCTTGCCCACCAAAGTCGGGCGGGCAAAAGTGATTTTACTACAATGCAACCGCATGCACGGCGCATGTCCCATTATCTTGGCCGGCATGTCACATACGTGGATGATATTTTCGGCACACATGCACGATCGGTCATTTCTTCGATGGAGAACGGGGATGTTGTCCTGCTTGAGAATGTGCGTTTCTATTCCGAGGAGATCCTGTCAAGACCCTCGTCCGAACATATGGAGACCCATATGGTAAGGAGGCTTGCCCCTCACGCAGACATTTTCCTGAACGATGCGTTCGCTGTATCCCATCGGTCCCATCTTTCCCTAACGGGTTTTACTGAGGTCCTGCCAAGTGGGGCCGGAAGAGTTATGGAGAAAGAAATAACGTCCCTTGATATGGGTATACAAGGTGGGGGCAGTCCCTGTATATTTGTTCTGGGTGGGGCGAAGGTGGATGATTCCCTGCGAGTGGCCGAAAATGTGCTTACAAATGGAGCAGCGGACAAGGTTCTGGTGACCGGTGTTGTTGCAACGATCATGCTGGCAGCATCGGGTGTTGAGATAGGAAAGGCGAATATGGATTTCATTGGGTCTCAGGGTTATCTCGGCTTGATCACTGAGGCAAAAAGTGTGCTTGAGAAATTCGATGAAAAGATCCTTCTGCCTACGGATGTTGCCCTGAACAACAGGGGCACGCGTGAAGATGTGCAGTTGGATGAATTAAAGAATACCGATCTTGCGATCAACGACATAGGTCTTGAGACCATTGTCGTTTATTCACATGAGATCGGAGAGGCAAAAACGGTAGTGCTCAATGGTCCGGCAGGTGTATCGGAACTGAATGGATTCGAGTTGGGTACGTCTGAGATAATCAAAGCTGCAACAGCTGCCGAATATTCGATCGCAGGTGGTGGACACATCTCTGCAGAGGTCAGGAACATGGGCTTTGAGAACAAGTTCTCCCACATCAGCACCGGTGGAGGGGCGTGTATCGATTATCTGGCAGGTGATACCCTACCGGGTATTGAAGCATTGAAGAGGTCTGCAAAACGATACCGTTCGAATATGTGAGTACGTTCATCTGTAAAAAAGGGGGTATACATAATTCTGACAATATCAGAAGGAGAACAGGCAGTGTCCCTGGCACGGGATACCATAGAATCGTTATTGAAAGACGGCCAGAAGATCGATAGTTCATCGCGAGTGCTGACGAGGGTGTTCAATGAAAAGCGTGGGGTCTTTGTGACGCTGACCACATGTGGTGATCTCAGGGGGTGTATCGGACACCCGTATCCGGATTCTACTCTAAAGGATGCGATCGTCGATTCTGCTATTTCAGCGGCAACCCGTGATCCCAGGTTCCCCGCGGTCCAGATGTCTGAGATGGATACGATCACAGTGGAGGTCACGGTGCTTACCCCTCCCGAGCGGATCGATGTGCCGTCACATGAACTTCCAGATGTGATTGAGATCGGCAGGCACGGGCTCATTGTTAAAATGGGTTTCCATCAGGGACTGCTGCTACCACAGGTGGCACCGGAGAACAATTTCAGTGTTGTCGAGTTCCTGAACCATACATGCATGAAAGCGGCGTTGCCGCCTGATGCATGGCTAAATGATGCGGAAGTCTACTGGTTTGAGGGGCAGATATTCAAGGAAAGTGCTCCG
>JAIOTO010000015.1 GCA_021106765.1 Methanosarcinaceae archaeon | reverse complement strand
GGATGGTGTGTCCGAGGATGTCCACATGAGGCTGTTGTCGAAGAAGAGATCGGTTATTCTTTCTGGATCGGTGGGAATGATGGGAGAATACCAACAAATGGTGTACTTTTAAAGGCATTCTGCACAAAGGACGAGATCCCATCCCTGGTGGACAGGGTAGGTAAGGTATTTGTCAAGTATCGAACAAAACCCGGAAAAGAACGATTGGGTAATATCATCGAGATGGTAGGGGAAGAACAGTTTATCAGTGAGGTCATTGGTGAATGATCCCGGACACATATTATAAGGGGGGGTAACACCCTCCTCCCCTTACTTATTTCCACCCTTGATCTTCCGTTTTTGATCATTTGGTATTATGTAACCCGCTTTTTTCCACTCTAAAAATCTTTGCGTCTGAGATGGAATCCTGCACCATTTTGTCGATATCGAGCTTCTGCTCCTCACTCACAAGGATATCGAACCTTGCCCTGACCTCCGGATGTTCTGGAACTGCACCACACTCAGTGGCTTTCTGTATCGATGTCTCATACGTTCCGATACGTCGGGTAAGATCAATGATCTCTGTTTTGTCGAAACCGATCAGTGGATGGTATATCGGGATCCCAAGTCCGTAACTTTCAGCATACATATTGGCCGCAGTCTGTGATGCCACCTGACCCAATGATGAACCTGTGATGATACCACTGGCCTTTTCCCGTTTCATTATCTCGAATGCCAGCCGGTACATCATACGTTTGCAGAAGATACAGGTATTCTTATATTTGCAATTGCTAATAAAGTCCTTCAGGTTCTCCCCATTGGGCACCTCATAAATTTTCAGAGGATTGCCGGGTGACCATCGCTGAAGAAGGCGGATACATTCCAGGGCTTTCTGGAGGTTGGACTCATCCGCATATGGAGTATTGTTGAAATACACAGGAATGATCGTCACGCCCCTGCGCATCAGGAACCATGCGGCTGCCGGTGAATCGATCCCACCTGAGATCAGTGCAACCATTTTGCCCTGTGTACCCAGAGGCAGTCCGCCCACGCCCTCAAGTATGTCAGTGAAAACATAAGCATAGTTCTGCCGCATCTCTACGAATATCTCACGATCAGGATGGTCCAGATCCACTGAAGGGATATACCCGAGGGATTCCAGATGAGCCCATACCACATCACCGCAATGTCTGCCGACATCAGTGGATGAAAATGCATGATTCCCCGAACGTCGGGCACGTATCGCAAAGGTCTCACCGTCCTTGATCAGTTCACCGCCAATGTGGGCACACACCTCTGCAGCATCTTCGATAAGAGCAGGCGTGATCGCTGCAGGTGAGGTTGAGACCACACCAAATACATCTGCTGCAGCGGTTGCTGCATTGGTAGGATCATCGGTATTGATGAATATGCGCCCCCACTCACGATACACCCGCGAGAAGGAGATATTATCCTGACTGAGCATAGCTTCGATATTTCGAACAAGTGTTTTTTCAAAGCTATCCCTGACACCCCTGCTTTTGAGTGCAAGTTCACCATATCTGACAATGACCACATCGAACATGAGCAGAGTATTCACGGCATAATTATTAAATGCATATCAGATTAATAATTTGAGTACTGTTACATGGCTCCAGCCACAAATAGTAATATATATGTTTTTTGTTTTAATAATAATTACAATTAATTTATTTATGGCTAATAAATAGCAAATAATTAAATATTAGTAACACGCACGTAGCTTAACTTGTAACTAACGTATAATCATATAAGGAGGACTAAGTCGTTGAGAAAAATGATAATATCAGTTCTTATGATAGGGCTTCTGCTTTGCACTATCGGTACTGTCAGTGCTCATTTCACTATGGTGTTCCCTTCGGATAGTGAGGAATCCGTATGGGATGTAGCACCTGAGGATTATATTGCCGATCTTGGGGAAGTGAAAACAGTGTATATGATGTGGGGTCATCCTTATGAACACATCCTGTTCGATATGACGCCAGCACCTACGGCATCTGTCACCAGGCCGGATGGCACGGTCGAAGAGCTCAATATAGAAGAGATCACCGTGGAGGGAATGGATGAAGATGGTAACGAAGGAACCTTTGTAGCCTACAAGACATCGTTCACTGTTGACCAGATGGGTGACTCCGTGATAGCAGTAGAATATGACGATGCTGGGGAAAATCTGATTGACCACACAAAGGCAGTCATCCATTGCGGTGAGGAGATGTGGACCGGTTGGGATGCAGAAGTTGGACAGACCACTGAGATCATCCCCTACATGCGACCATACGGAATGGAAGAAGGATTTGTGTTCGCAGGTAAGGCACTTTCGGATGGAGATATCCTGGCCGGAGCTGATGTGGAGATTGAGATATATCACACCCTTGATGAAGGAATAAAGATCGTTGAGGCTGCAGAAGAGAAATTCCCCTATGATGCACCCATGGTGTTCACAAGGCTGACAAAGTCCAATGACGCTGGAGATTTCATGTACACATTGGACGAACCAGGTATATGGTTCGTTGGTGCGACCATGGAACCTGAAACTGGAAGATCTGTAAGGGGCGTGTTCATTGTTCCGGTACTGGAAGCATTCCCTGCACCACAGGGAGACTCCACAGAACTGATGGAAGTGATCGAGGAAGTAAAGCAGATCGCACAGGATGCAAAACTGACCGCGGAATCAAGTGCGAGTGCCCCAAGTACACCTGGCTTTGGAGCTATCATTACCGTGTTCGGTCTGCTAGCAGCGGTTCTGATCGCAACGAGGCGTGAATAAGACCATATTGGGGCATTTGCCCCATTGCTTTTTAAATCAGAAAAAAGCAAGAAGGCCCCGTTTCAAATTCATATAAGACCAGAGATCTAATGGATAGGCGGAATGCGTATGATCGGTGTGATTGAGGTATTTCTATCATTGATCAGCTTGGTCAGGTTAAGTACTTTGAATTTGATATACCTGTACAATCCCAGGTCAGACAGGATGTATTGAGAAGACCTGGAAGATCATTTGATGATTTTCAGACGGTGCCGCTCAGGTGAGAGATTAGGATATTCGCGATCCAGGGAACGGAAATGTTTAACAGTTTCACATATACATGATCTGGTTTCAAGATTGAAGGCAAGCGATTGGAACTGTTCAATATCGGGAATATCAAGATCAACAATAAGAATGAAAAAACGTACATATTCAAAAGGAGATATCATCCATGCATATATCTGATGGAGTATTATCACCGACTGTTATTGCAGTTGGGTGGATCATAACGCTAACCATGATCGCAATAACCCTCAGGTGGGGCACAAAGGAAGTGGACATTGCTGAGCAGATCCCAAAAGTCTCAGTAATGACGGCAGCTTTTTTTGTCGCATCCCTGATACATGTTTCTATCGGACCAACATCAGTACATCTAATACTCAACGGGCTTCTGGGTGTCGTGCTTGGTGTGTTCGCGTATCCGGCAATATTCATTGGCCTGGTCCTGCAGGCACTGTTGTTCCAGCATGGCGGGATCACAGTGATTGGAGTCAACACGATGACCGTTGGGATCCCTGCCCTGATCGTTGTGGCAATATTTAAAAAAGGATACTCTAAGAATATCGATCTGGCCCTGCTTGGTGGGATATGTGGGGGAGTTGCAGTTATCATTACCACGATCTTACTGGTAGTTGTACTTGTGACGACCGGGGAGGAGTTTACAGAGGTCGCTTATGCTGTCGTAGCAGTTCATGTACCCCTAATGATCATCGAAGGTGTCATTACAGGATCTGTTGTTGGTTTCCTGGCGAAGGTCAGACCGGAGTTATTGCCGATCGATACAGAGGTATTGAAAAAATGAGTAACAGAGTACTGAGTCTGATATTGCTGATAGCTATTATTGGCATGATGTTCATTCCGGCTGCATCTGCACACAGGGTCTATCTGATGGAACAGGTAAAGGAAGTAGAGATCAAAGCTTGGTATGGTGGAGGAGATCCCATGGCGGGTGCAGATATTGTGATCTATACTAACAGAAGCGGGGAGAGGGAGTTATATTTAGAGGGTACCACAGATGATAATGGACTGTACTATTTCTCGCCACAACTCGGTGTTACACAATACGAAGCAGTTGTTTCCCAAACGGGTCATCAGGCAGAGAAGACCTTTTACCTGACCGGCAGTGCAGCCACCGATGATGGTGCGCCAATGGATGTCGAACTACCTCTACCTACACGGATCTTTGCGGGTTTC
>JAIOTO010000104.1 GCA_021106765.1 Methanosarcinaceae archaeon | reverse complement strand
TATGCGAACTTACGTCCGATACGTCCGATTCCAGGCATAATCGGCGTTACTGGCCGAAGTGATTTCGATATCATGATCGTCAGGGAAAATACCGAAGGAATGTATTCGGGGATCGAAGAGATCCACCGCGATGTTGCATACACACAGCGTGTCGTCACCCGGAAAGGATCAGAGCGCATCGCACGGGCCGCATGTGAGCTTGCAGTGACTCGTAACAGACATCTGACAATGGTGCACAAGTCAAATGTATTGAAGTCCGATACGCTATTTCTAGATGCATGCAGGGATGTGGCTAAATCCTATGACATTACCTGTGATGACATGCTGGTGGATGCTATGGCCTACAGTCTCATTTCCTCCCCGCAAAAATATGATGTGGTGGTAACGACAAACCTATTTGGCGATATCCTCAGTGACATGGCTGCAGCACTTGTTGGTGGTCTGGGAATTGTTCCCAGTGCCAACATCGGTGATAACAGGGCTTTATTCGAACCAGTACATGGAAGTGCTCCGGATATTGCAGGACAGGGTATTGCAAACCCTCTCGCTGCTATCCTGAGCGTGAAAATGATGCTGGAATGGTTGGGAGATCATCAGGATGCAACTCTTGTAGAGGAAAGTGTGTATCACGCGATATCCAATAACATCGTAACACCTGATCTCGGTGGCTCGGCAAATACCCGGCAGGTGGGGGATGCAGTAGTGGATCACATTATGCATACGAACTGACCATCTCTGTTATCATCCGTTATTTTCCTTTCAAATATCAGTACATATCAACTTATGCCAAGTAGCGATGAGACGCCGACCTTAGTAACTACAGCGCTGATCCCGCCGATCCATGCCATGATCACAAAATCAGTAGCTGCACCGAACATATGTCCGCCATCCACAACGCGAATTAGCATTGAGGATAGTAGTGAGTGTGCGAGCATTATGAATACGACCATCAGGCCCATAGTTTCAATGCTTCCGATATCTACATAGACCACCATGCCTATGGACATTCCGGATGACATATCCATAGTTGAGAACATACTTTGCATAAGCTCAACAACTCCGACTGAGATGTAAAGAGTAAATGCAATACCTCCTGTGAGTCCATACAACACCCCAACCATACTCGATGCAGACTGGTACCTCTTCTTGCGTAGAGCTGTGATACGGTAGAAGTTAGTTGCAATGATATCTCCCACAATTTCGGGTTTACCTCCAAGGTTCGTTGCTTCCACGAACATTACACTGAAACGCTGTATCAGGTTGCTTCCAGTATTTGCAGCAAAGTAGTTCCATGACTTGAACTTGTCTATACGCGTGGTCAGTTGTTTGTAAAGATTGTCCACATCCTTTGTAAGTGGTCCGAAATCATGTGCTCTCAGTGCTTTCAGTGCATCATTGATCACACCTCCCCGAGCACCGGCTGAACTGCCAAGGGATCGGATGAATGCTGGATAATTGTCATCACGTCGACGAATTCCCTTCTCTATCGTTTTGGCAACATGACCTGTGTACATGAGAGGGGTGAGAGCGATCGCTATTGCAATGGGCGGTGTGATAGCTCCATAAAGATACACAATCGTACCAAGTATGGCACACCCGGCCAGGGATATTGGTACAGAGCGGTACAGTTTTATTTTTGCTGGAGTGATTATGTTCGTCTGCTGCCAGATGGGGTCCTTCGGAGCCTTCCCCTTTGCTAAAAAGAGCATCATAATATCCACAACTACAAAGACCACGATCACAAGGGCCATGAGGAGTATGGCGTCCATGCCGGTGATAACAGGCATAATTACAGCGAACGACGCCATAAATATCAGTGACATGATCAGAGAAATGAACAGTTCCTTGATCATCTCAATGCCATACAGGGCACTATTGTACATGGACTCATATTCGTTCATAACAACGTTCTGTTCTGCTGTCAGAAAATCCTTTACTTCTTCTCCTGATTGCAGCGCGTGAGCAAATCGGTCAAGAAAGTCCTCAAATATTATTGAAGGGGTCCGTTTGGAAATGAATCGACTGGCTTCTGCAAGGCTCATGTTCCATACCGTGACAAGATCGTATATCTTGTGTGTATCTTCAGCAAGATTGAGATAATCCTTGTTCTCTGATACAATGCGGATGATGTCCAGGCGCGGGGTCTCTGCTGTGGATATCGCACCCATCTGGGTGATGTAATAGTGCATATTGTTGTCGATGTTCGCCGCCTTGCCGGCAAGAATGGTCAAAGGATAGTAGGCTGCAAAAATGATGCATATGATGGGTATCAGTGCGGGTATTAATTTCGTTTTATCCACAAAAAGTGTGGGTAGCAGTGCATAAAGGACCCCCGCGAAAATGAAACCAAAGGCAATGATCGGTATGGCAAACTTCTTGGCATAATCCTTTGGCTCCATCCCGATACATTTAAAGGCCATCTCGTAGCTCATTTTCCATCACCTCATACTGCGAAGGGCAGGCCTTCTACGCCATACTTGTAGAAGTTGATGATTAATTCAAGCACATCATAATAATCTTTAATGTCGCGGTCGCACATTTCCTGTAGGATCCTTGCACGCAGGAACAGGTCATCATATATTTTACGCTTGTCTTCGTACCCGAGTTTGGTAGCGATCATGTCCTCAAGGATATAACTGTTATTCAGGCCTCTGAATTTGTGTGTATCGGTTTCCGGATCCCATTGGAATACAGCTCGTGTGACCACTCCTCCTGCTTCTTCATAATATCCTTCGATCTCATCTACGGAAAGGCACCGTCTCAGGAACGCTCCTTTTCGATAGACCGCTGACAGGATCATCGCTATGTTGAGATTATCAATAAATGTTACCGGTACGTTGATGGGGTCACCTGTGAGTCGCTGTATCATCTTCGTAACTGCAGATGCGTGGAAGGTAGCCATGACAGGATGGCCTGTCTGCATACCCTGGAAAGCTACTGCTCCCTCTACCCCTCGGATCTCACCAACGATGATATAGTTTGGTCTGGAACGCAGGGCTGCCTTTAGTAATGCAAAGGTGTCAACCCTGGAGTCGACAGGCCCATCCTCACGCGTGATCAATTGTTGCCACACAGGCTGGGATGGTTGCACTTCTGCGGTATCCTCTGCAGTAAATATCTTCGATTTCGGATTTACAAAAGGCAGGCAGGCATTTAGCATGGTCGTCTTACCGCTGGCAGTCTCTCCACTGAAGAACACACTCATACCGTTCTCAAGACAGATCCACATGTATGCCGCCATTTCAGGACTAAGGGCCCCCCAGTTTATCAGCTCAATGATACTGACAGGCACCTCACTGAACTTACGCATTGTGAAACTACTTCCACGTTTACTCACGTCAAGACTGTATATGATATTGATACGTGACCCATCCGGAAGTGCTCCATCAGCAATGGGTTTTGCATAGCTCACCGGTCTGCCTATCCTCTCACTCATGCTCCGGAGCCATTGGTCCAGGCCCGCTTCATCCCCAAAAGTCAGATCTGTCTCTGTCATACCCAGCTTTTTGTGAACTATGTACACATTATCTACGCCAATACTATGTATATCTTCAAGATAGGGGTCGCGGACGATGGGCTCTATTGGTCCGGAACCTACGACATTCCTCTCAATATGGTACTGGATGTTGTTGAACTCTTGTTGATTTACAGGAATAGTTCTTTGTTTTGGAACCAGTTTTTCGATAATACTGGTCTTTCCATCTTCTTCAGATATGTCTCCTCCGGCACCGATCTCCACTGCCTCGTAAAGGAGCTTTGATATTAATTCCTTGAGCTCAGCCTCAGATTCCGGTACCTCTTCATCCGCAGACCTCTCAAGAATATTGTTCATTATGGCATCATATTTTCTCTGTTCAATAGGGGATAGTGGTGGTTCGATGGTATAGTATTTTGCCTCCCCCATCTCATGGGTCCCATATAGGTGTACAAATACAGGATCGCCCACAGCCAAGATTATATTCACATTCTCGGCATCGAGATCTTTCGGCAAGTTGATCACAAACTCAGGTTCGTCCCCGGTCTTCTGGACGAATTCATTGACATACACTCCCAGATGAGGGTTTCTTTGTATTGCTTGTTGAAATTGAGGATCCATTCATATACCCTCCAGTTGATCTTATCCTACTGCTGCGATCTCAACGACCAGCCCGACCTTGGGCTCGATCCGAAATCCGATCATCTGTCCTACAGGCCCTTTTGCTCCTGTGAACTTGTTCACTATTATTGTCCGTTTGACCTCTGCTCCCAGTGGTTTTGCTTTAAGCGTCATATATATGTCACAGGATGATCGAAACATGGACGCAAGGTCTTCATTGAGCTGATCCGATTCAATGGTAAGTATGATGACCTTTCCCATACCATTGAGTTTTTTGAAGAACGATATAAGGTCAAGGCTTTTCTCTGTATTAGCACTGTATTTTATAAGTGAGGATATTGTGTCTATGATGATAACATCCTTCTCAAACAGTTCTTCAGCGCTCATAAGGCGTTCGATGAAATCTATTCTGGATTTTGCTGATTTCATCAATGGTATTACGGGGATATAGAGTAGTGTACCGCCCAGTAGATGTTGTGCGATAGGGTAGTCAAGGGCATACATCTGATTTATAAATCCCTTTGTTGTCATTTGTGTGGATATGAAAGTTACACTGGTCTCGTTCTCTATCATTCCAAAGGTGAGTCGCTGGCATATGGTACTTTTTCCCCCACCACTCCCTCCCTCGATAACTATAAGGGAGCCATTTGGAAATCCTCCACCCAGTTTATCATTTAACTCGTCTCGCTCGATCTTAAATTGTAATGTGGTGCCCAATTGTTGATACCTCTCATTATGTCTTAAAGCTCATTGTGTCTGATTTTCCATTCTCTGCGGCAACATGTATACGATGATCGCCAGTGTTCAATGGTCCGGTCACTGAAACGTTGATCACCAAAAGATCCCCCGGACGCCAGATCACATCCTGGTCGGTCAGCTCCAGGGTTACGTCATTGGGCGGGACAAATATCCCATCCAGAAGCACATTTATGTACTCGGGAGCGAGTTCCGTCTTCCCTGTGTTCTTGGCATAGAACGTGTAATGATTTGTATTATTGTCATATGGTATCATCTCAGGATCACTGATCACAGTGATATCCGTTCTGATCTGTTCTGCCATTATCTTGCTGCTTATGGATGTGGAGGATGTTAGGGATTGGACGTTTACGGTAAGGACTGTCACTACACCAAGGGCTATTATAATGGCGGCTATGAAGAATATCATGTGGGTTATAGCCGTATCTGCACGGTCATCAAATTTGAGTGATGTACACATGTTCTCTTTATTTCTCATTGCAATCATCATTATGGGATGCATTGGATATAATACTAATTGTGTTATAATATAATAAGCATTAGAATAAGGTGCGGTTATACGCTATATACTCCATAAGCAGGTACGCCAGTATCTGTGATCACTTTGATCCTATGCGTACCTTCACCGGAGAGTCCTGTGATGGAAAGATATTTTGTTTCTTCAGGGGTCCAGACGTTAGTGGAAGGTTCGTAGGTGTGGGATCGCAGGACCCCATCGATCAATACGTCAGCTTCACCTGAATGTAATATCTGGCTCCCCCTGTTTGTAATGGTCACAGTGAGGCTATAGGAATGTTTATTGCCCTTATAGGTCAGTTGGTCGATGCTCACGTCAGTACGAAGTTTTTCATTTTCTATATCATATCGGTCCATTGTTGCGTCGTCTACAAGATCATTTGAAGTATCCAGTGATGTATATGTAGTAGTGCCCAGGAACAATAACGATATGATGAAGATTACAAAAACAATGGAGATCTCAAATCCCATAGAGGTCCTCCAGTCCGTGCTTTACCTTTGACATCTCCCGATCGATACTACTCAACATATTCCTATCGATCTTGCGCCCACAGAGCTTCTCAACGAAGAGTAACGATTTTGTGTGGTCCTCGGGCAATAATCTCCATGTGGGTTTTTCCACGTAATAATCAATACCTCTGGCATACGTCATTATCTCAGATTGTACATCTTCACTGATCCATCCAATGTCAACATAATAATCAAGTGCATCCAGGAGATTGTTCCTTCCAACCCTTTCCATCAAGAATTCTATCCAGTTTAGCAGAATGATCACCTTCATAGGATCTCGTTTGATGGACGACAGCCCTAACATTGGGGTATAATCGTCAACATCCTCATCGTCTTTATATTGGTCTGCTCGGATCGTTTCTTCCGGTGTCACTTCTCTTCCGGACCCAGTTTCTCCCCTTATTGTTTGTACCTCATTACTTGTTGCCGCGGAGCCTGCTGTTTCAATTCCTTCTACCCTGTTTGAAATGTTATTTGTCGTCTCTGCAAGATCCACGACATTCGTTTCCATTTCCTCAATACTTGATGAAAGTGCATCGATGATATCGTGTAAGCTGACCATTGCATCGGCAAATGCTTCTATCTTGGTATTGATCTCACGGATATGGTCTTCGGTCTCTGTTGCAACCCCCGGTGTTTCAAGCTGTTGGCCGAATGCATCGAGATCGTTCTTCATCATTGTCATTACATCAGTGATCTCAGTGAGACGCTTTTCGTTCTTGTCAAAACGATCAATGGTTTCTCGGCTACCTTCTCCATCACCGACAAATGGATTTACCTGGTTCGAAACGATCTCATAGAGTGAAAGGAGTTCAAGCACACTCTGATCGATCTTCTCTACTGTTTCTTTCACGTCCTGATTCTCTCGCTGGACCATCGAGATATTCAAATCGATCTTTGATAGCCTGTTGTCAAGTTCCTTGATCTTCTTTGCATTCTCCTCTCCCATCTGGTTGTTTTCAGGTTCCCCCTGAACCGGAGCATCAAGTCCTGGAGGACCTGAAAGACCTAATCCGGGAGGAGCTAAACTCTGGGGGGAGGGTGGATTGAATGTATTCATTTCTCCTCCTCCAAATGGGGGAGGTCCACCTTGAGGTGGCGGTCCTGCAGAGAGGTCTGGTACGGCCCCCAAATCGGGTGGTCCTGCAAAAGAGGGTGTTTGTGTCTCAAAGGGAGAACCTCCGGTACTATCACCGGTACTACCTTTGCGAAGGATCTTTGACTTGAGTCCCTTCAGTTTGTCGCCCAGACCGACCATGTTCTCACAAGACGTTGTTCAGGATTATTTATATATAAATATATAAGCAATTGCTAATATAAATATATATTCCTGAAAAAGTGTATATATCGATGTCAGTTAAGGGGAATGATCCTGTTGGTATATAATATTCATAAGAAATAAGATCAGAATCGTCCATAGATTAAAAGATGATCTTTGAGATCACCTGATGATACGTGTGCCAAGACGAACACCGGCAACCGGCTCCGTTTTGATGGACTCTTGCTGCACAACATCCGTGACACTGGCAGGGTCCTTGCCATCCATCACAATAGTCTCAATGTTGCAGCGTTCTATGATCTTTGCAGCTATTGGATCTACAGGTGAACGAGAACCAGCCTTCATTTCAGTTGAGATGACAACATCCAGCAGTTCTTTTGGAGTCATCACGTCGAATTTTCTGGCATTTGGATCAGTCATCGGATCAGCGGTGTATACGCCGTCCACAGATGTTGCAATGATCATGAGATCTGCATTCAGGTACTCGGCAAGGATAGCAGAGACCGCATCCGTGGTCTGTCCCGGGATCACCCCTCCCATTACTACGATCTTTCCGGATGCCATCGCCAGTTCTGCTTCCTTGTATGTTTGAGGTGGCTCAGGATACGCATCATTACCAAGGGCGGCGATCAACAATTGGGCGTTTAAGCGAGTTACGTCTATCCCGATAAAATCACAAACGACCTCGTTTGCACCGATGCTGCGGGCAGCGTTGATGTATTTTCGTGCCGCTACTCCGCCTCCTGTGATAATTACAAGTCTATGTTCTTCTGAAAGTTCTCGAAGAGCTTTCCCATAAGCAGCAAAATGGGCAGGGTCGAGGTTCTTTGCCAGTATCGAGCCGCCGATAGATAGTACTACTAACATTGTTATCATTACTCCGGATGTTTACGTCTGACAAGTATCCCCATAATCCCTATTGCTAACAGTGCACTCAGACCGCTAAAACCAGGTATGAGTGTGGTTAGGGAGAGGCCAGACTTGTATTTACCCATGTTCTCACTGTATAGGATTCCATCGTTGTAGAGTCCTGATACCTCTATTAGAGCACCGGGCTCAAGGTCCGTAGAGCCATAAAAGGTGATCTTCATCGTGTGACCTGTCTTATTGTCGGCTACGGTAACAACGTAACGACTCACAGATTCATCAATACTTTTAAGGTCTGCAGTGATCGTCAGGAACTTGCCGTTGAAATCGGCAGGGTTCGCATTGATATGCTGGATAGTGGCATTCTCCACCGTCTCAGAAGGTTGATGTATCACATAATTCGGAACGAAGTAACCACCATCGATCGGGTCATATCTGAACTCACCGGTGAGCTTCACCCCATCGCCGATCTCAAATCCGGAGAACAAACTCTGTTGTACTTCTTTGATCTGGAGGGTCTGATTCCCTTGTGTTATGACAATTGAGTTTATTGCAAGTTCTGAAACATTTCCTGTGGTACTGATCTTGCGATAGGCTGTGGTACTATCATACATCTCGGGATTGTCATTCAGTTCCTGAATAGGCACTGTCCCATGTTCGAATATGGAGGCTGCAGCTGTGGTAATGGTTAACATCATACATACTGCAAATATGCAGAATAGCAATATGTTTTTCAACCGCATTTTCTCCTCCAATTTATAATTTTCCTTTTTTATGTAGCAGTTCTGCATTTAGGACACTTGCGCCTGCAGCACCACGTATGGTGTTGTGTCCCATTGCCACGTAACGGATGCCTTCCCGTATCCTGCCGATCGAAATGCTCATGCCATTGCCCATATTCCTATCAAGGTGTGGCTGGGGGCGGTCAGGTTCATCGCGGACGATCAGTGTCCTCTCGGGTTCAGTAGGAAGATCACGGAGACCAGGATCAAAGTCCAGGAATGCCTGCCTGACGTCTGCAGGAGATGGATCATCATCCATGGTTGCCCAGATGGCCTCGGTGTGTCCATCCATAACCGATACCCTATGGCAGGATGCGCTGAACTTGATGTCCGCATCAATTATCTGGGTACCGTCGAATGTACCAAGAAGTTTAAGGGGTTCGGTCTCCATTTTTTCTTCTTCTCCGGCGATATACGGAACCACGTTGTCCATTATGGCCATGGACGATATTCCGTCATAGCCTGCACCTGAGATCGCTTGCATTGTTGCTACATTGACACTGGACAGGCCGAACTGCATCAGGGGTTTAAGGGTTGGTACCATCATTATGGTCGAGCAATTCGGGTTAGTGATAATGAATCCATCCCATCCGCGCTCATCCTGTTGTACCTCTATAAGATCAAGGTGATCGGCATTGACCTCTGGGATCACGAGAGGAACATCCTTCTCCATTCTGTAGGCAGATGCATTACTTGCCACTCCAAAACCACCAATTGCAAAATCGGCTTCCACCTTTTTTGCATACGTGGAGGGCAGTGCTGAGAATACAATATCAGCATCAACTTTGGATGGGTCTACAGGTACTACCTCTTGCTCAGCCACGTCCTCCGGAAGCTCTACGTCCAATCTCCAGTTTGCAGCATCTTTATATTTCTTCCCAGCACTTCTTTCGGATGCTGCAAGGGACGTGATCTCGAACCACGGATGATTTGCTAGTGCCTGTACGAACCTCTGTCCTACTGCACCTGTGGCACCAAGTATGCCTGCTTTTATGGGACCTGTCATAGCACAACCTCTAACTGCAAAAAAATTACATGTTAAAAAAAAGAAAACTTAGTGGAATTAATTATTCCATTGTAATTGCTTCTGTTGGGCACGCGTCCACACATGCACCACAGTCTGTACATTCATCTGAGTTGACGACTGCAATATTATCATTGTTCATTGAGATGGCCCCAGTTGGGCACTCATCTACACATGTTTCGCATCCTACACATTCATCGGCGTTAATTACTGCTACCATTTATATACTCTCCTTTATTGGATCTTGTAAGGTAAATATTAGTTCATACCATTATACAAATCAGATAAAAACCTATCGATTACTTCGATTTTGATCTACCAGGGTCAGCCAGCTAATATGTTATTAGTATATCCTATTTTCAATTAAGTATAAACATATATTGGCATAAGATAAAATAAATTTATATGGGATGAAAGATTTGCCATACCAATGAGCCAAATAAAGACTATCTTCAGGGATCACAATGCAATAAGTTCTATATTCGGAACCATACTTCTGGTCTTCCTGACATTTTTGCTGGCAGGTGTGGTAGGAGGTATGGCCTATAGCAGTGAAATGTCTGAGCATATCGAAAAATCCTTTACTAAAACACCAATGTGTGTCATAGAAGTAGAGGGAGTCGTCGGTGGTGTGCCGAACGATGTTAGATATAAGGACAATTATATCCGGCTGGTGCACAGGGGTGGTGATCCCCTTATGCTCGACACGACATTCATCGTGATCACTGGACAGGGTCGTAGTTATGTGGGAACTTTCCCATATGGTTCCAATACGCAAGGCCAGCTTGTGATCAAGTATTTTGACCTGACCCCTTCCGGAGCTTGCCCCACCTATAAGAGCAACAATCCGATAATCGATGACAACAAATGGTCTACCGGGGAACAAATCGTATTAAATGGAGATGATAGTATCAATGGAACTGATGCCTCTACGGTGAAGGTCACGGTGGCCGGGCACACTAACACATCCAACAACTATGGATTCGAGGTAGGTTCGACTATACACATCAAGGTGTTCGATACACCCACTCAGCGCATCATAGCCGAAGATACATCAGTTGTTCAGCTTGCAGATTGATGGTCTGCTACGGCCATGAAAAGGGTATGTTCAAAATCGTTTAAGTAGGGTAACATCGTAGGTAGTCTGATGAGTCATAGAAGAGGGGGGTACTTGAAATATTTCCCAAAAGAAGTCTGTTATCCCAATCAGAAAGAAGCAATGGACAGTATCCATTCTGCCCTGCTTGCAAAGGAAATGGTCCTCTTTGAAGGGGCATGTGGTACTGGTAAGACGTTAAGTGCTCTCGCACCAGCTCTCGATGTAGGCAAACAGCTCGACAAGACCATCATCATTGCGACCAACGTCCATCAACAGATGGTGCAATTCATAAACGAGGCCCGCGAGATAAGGAGTTCCAATGACCTAAAGGTCATGGTGTTCAAAGGCAAGCGGACGATGTGCCCCATTGAGGCAGATTACGAAGAATGTGATGCCAAACGGGAGAATACTTTTGATCTCATGGACGTAGAGCGCGAAATGCACCTTAAAAAACAGGAGATCAAATCTGCCAATGACGATTACAAGAAATCAAAGGATCCTGCAACCATTGAACTTCGTAATGCGCTTGCAACGGAGCTTGATAATCTCGAGAGAAAGGCCCGGCAATTGCGCGATCGTTCATGTAATCATCTATATGAGGTGTTGCGCTATGATAGTGAGACGTTTCGTAGCTGGTTGTTCGATGATGTTCGATCCCCCGAGGAGGTCAATGAGTTTGCCTATGATCACGGTATGTGTGGCTATGAATTGCTCAAACGGGAGATCAAACATGCGGACCTCCTGATCGGAAACTACCACCACATCCTGAATCCGGATATCTTCTCCACGCTTCTGCGATGGATGGACAGGGATCCGGAGGACGTTATTGCGATATTTGATGAGGCACACAACATCGAATCCGCTGCGCGGTCCCACGCGTCCATCACTGTGACCGAACGATCGATCGAGAGGGCCATAGCTGAAATAGAAGCGAACATTGAGATGTTCAATGAAGAGGATATCCCAAAGTTGTTCAATACTCTGCTGGAGGTCATGCGACAGACGTATGAGGGAAGGTTCAAGTTCGGCGAGCGTGGACGAGTAGGTAAGAATTGGTACGATATGCGTATCAGTGATCCCTATGAGAGAATGGATGTCCTTTGTACTCTTTTCCTACGGCAGGCCCGTGGGGAGGGTTTTGCGGACGAGAAAGAGATCCAGCGTCTTTTATCCATTGCAAGTGACACGGGCGCAAAACTGGATGAGATCTACCGTGAACAGTATAAAAAAGGATTGAGCAAAGTACTGAAACAGTCTCATATTCGGTATGTTTCAGATTTTTTATCTTCATATCTTGTCTTATCAGGCAACCCCAAATATTATCCAATACTGAATGTACGCAGGGATATGAACGATGAGGTCTATGGTCGGATCGAGTTGACCAGCTGTATTCCCAATAACATAACCAAACCCATGTTCGATTCGTTATACTCGGCAGTATTGATGTCCGCCACACTGCGTCCATTTGACATGATCAGGAAGGCCCTGGGGATCGATCGGGAAACATGTGAGATCTCATATGGTACTTCCTTCCCACTGGAGCGGCGGCGCACGCTTGCAGTATCCATCCCCCCGCTCTTTTCCAGGAGCCGTGATGATCCTCAGAACATGCAAATGATAGAGCAGGTACTGCAGGATTCCATAGAGATGTCAGATGGGAACGTCATAATATTCTTCCAGAGCTCATTCGAAGCAAAGCGATACTACATGAGACTGGAAGATAAACTGGATATCCCTCTATTCCTCGATGAAGTAGGGGTGTCGGCCCAACAGGTTCGGCAGGACTTTTTCAGGATGGGCGAAGGTGGCGGTAAAGCTGTTCTTTTTGCATATTTGTGGGGGACCCTGAGCGAAGGGGTGGATTACCGCGACGGACGTGGCAGAATGGTCATAGTTGTTGGTGTCGGATACCCGGCCCTCAATGATAGGTTGCATGCGGTGGAATCCGCCTATGACCATGTCTTCGAGTTTGGGGCAGGATGGGAATTTGCGGTACAGGTGCCCACCATTCGCAAGATACGTCAGGCTATGGGTCGAGTCGTGCGCTCACCGGAAGATCATGGTGTGAGGATACTGCTTGATGGGCGTTTCCTAGCAGATTCTCCCAAGCGTTTCGGCAAATATTCTGTTTTCAATGTATTTCCTGAGGATGAACGGGACGAGTTCATCGATGTAGAGCCAGACAAGGTGAAATTTTCGTTGATGAACTTCTTCGAGGATATGCGGGAGCAAGCCTGAGGGTTTTGTCGGGGGACATCTATTTTACTGATACATATCTTAAACCTTATGTATAGATCAGCATTATTATGGAGGTCACAGGCATGGGTCTGGAAGATGTAATGAAAGGAGTATCTACGGAACTTGAACGATTGGTAAGTACTAAAACCGTTTTTGGTGAACCAATTATCTCTGCCGGCAAGACGATCATTCCTATATCAAAGGTATCATTCGGTTTCGGGAGTGGAGGCGGCGAAGGCAAAAAGGGCGAAGGCGAATCCGGGTTTGGTGGTGGAGGCGGTGCAGGTGCGAAGATCGAACCGGTGGCTTTTATCGTCATCTCAGATGAGGAGGTTCGTTTACTCTCAATATCGGGGAAAAGTGATCTTGGTAGCTTGATCGATGCCATTCCCGACGTGTATAATAAGATCAAGTCCACAAAAGAGCAAATGAAAAGGAAGCACAGTAGCAAAACAGGAGATGGCAATAACTCGTCCTCTTCCAATGCTTCATCGTCTGTCCCAGACGGCGATCATACGATCAAGGTTGAGTGATCCTAACCGTGTCTTTTCCATTTGCATTGTAGTGACACTATGATCGAGAGCCTGATATATCTGTCTTTTCTTTTTTTATTTCTCTTTTTAGTTGCATTGTTCTGTGCAGCCATTGATCTAACCTTCGATATGAACTGGTCAGACTCTGGATCATCACGGGATGTGATGATGACGTGGATGGGTCTGTCCTACCATATGCCCGTAAAAACGAAGGATGACTCCCTGGTGGATTCGTCGGGAGACACTGATGGTCCCAGAACAGACACCCG
>JAIOTO010000061.1 GCA_021106765.1 Methanosarcinaceae archaeon | reverse complement strand
ACATATATAACATTGTAGATTAAGTGAATCTAGATCTTTCTAACAAGATGATCCACCATATTGTGAGATTACCTTGAGTACATGGTTTTACAAATTATATAATATGAAGGAATAGGATGATTTTATAAACAACATAGAGGAGTATTCTCGAAATGAATTGATGAAATTCGTAGACATCGAGCCTCTTGATATTGAGATATGTGATGTGACCCTTCGCGATGGTGAGCAAACACCAGGAGTAGCGTTCACCAGAGAAGAGAAACTCGACCTTGCAAACGAACTGGATGCAATGGGTATTGAGATCATCGAAGCCGGCTTCCCGGTAGTATCATCTTCTGAACGGAACATTGTCAAGGAGATCAGCAATTCCGGACTTGATGCAAATATCTGTTGTCTTGCGCGTTCGATCGTGAAAGATGTGGATGCAGCGCTGGATTGTGATGTGGACATGGTAAGCATATTTATCGCAATGTCGGACCTGCACCTCAAGTACAAATATCACAAAAGCTGCAAGGATGTGGTAGGTTGTGCCATGAGTACCATCGAATATGCAAAGGACCATGGGTTGATGGTGAGATTTGCAGCAGAGGACGCAACGAGGACAGACATCTCAATACTCAAAAAAGTGTTCCTTGAAGCTGAGAAGTACGATGTGGACTATGTTAGCATTGCAGATACCATCGGGATATTAAACCCCAGCACAACACACTATCTGGTCAGTGAGATCAAAAGAACAGTCCATACACCGGTCTGTATACATTGTCATGATGATCTGGGAATGGCAACTGCAAATACCTTAGCAGCTGCTGAAGCTGGTGCCAAACAACTACACACGACTCTTGACGGAATTGGTGAAAGGGCCGGCAATGCTGCGTTGGAAGAGGTTATTATGGCATTGAGAGTACAGTACGGGATCGACAGATATGATGCTACCAGATTAAACAGTATGGTGCGCAAACTTGAAAGATATTCCGGACTGAGCACGCAGGTGAACAAAGCAGTTGTGGGCAAACATGCATTCACACATGAATCTGGCATCCATGTAATGGCCATTCTTGAAGAACCAAGGACATATGAACTCTACGATCCAAAATTAGTAGGAGGTACGCGAAGTCTTATTGTTGGTAAACACACCGGTATGAAAGCCCTTAAGGGCATCATTAAGGATCTGGGATATTCGATGGAACAGGATGAGCTATATAAGCTGATCGACATGGTCAAGTGCTGTAACGAGGTAAAGCGTGGAATCTCACGAGAACGATTAGAAACGATGATCAATAAAGTGAAGTTACATCAATAAATAAAAAAGCACGATGCGACTGTGATCCATCCCAATGATATGTTATCGGTTTGTTATGCAGACACACCTTTTACCTCAGAATCCTTCTTTTCTCCTTTCATGCTGTCACCATTCAGTATAATAACATAGTCAGAAGAGTTCCTGAGTGCAACTGAGAATCCGGGTTCAACCCCAAATATAATCGTCTCTTTGCCATGCTCATTGGCTTTATTCAGGAGTGGCTTGAAATCAGCATCTCGTGTCACGAGAGCGATCGTATCGATGGTAGGATTGTAGACAAGCTCCATTCCTTCAACAGCAAGTCGTACATCGACATCACTAGAACATATAATAGGTTCAAAACCATTGTTCTCAACAGCTTCGACCAATTTATCGGATGCATATTGGTTCAGGAACACACGACCTACCTTAATATTGCCATATTCTTTCAATACATCCCGTACCTCTTCAAGGTTTACATCAAATTCTTTTCTAAGCACATTTGGTCCATCGACAAGTAACCCTATGGTCCTTCGGCCTGATTCCTTCTTAGTACTAAGATATTTAACGATCGAATTGAATCCGGTTTTCACATTTTGCATAAATGCCTCTATGTTCAAATATGAACTTTCTTATAATTATAGTTATGCATAAAGAATAGTTTATGCCACAACAATATGATCGACTTCCATTAATGTATATGATATGCACATTATTGCACAATTCATTGCAATTTGTCCAAAAGCACCCCTTCCCTCACATTCCGATGAGATGAAGCTCTCTCTAACCTGAAATGATTTAATCTTTTCCGTCCGCATTTTTTTCTTGTATAACGGATCTCACCACCATACAATAACAGATCATTCATCACATCCTCAAATTGCATGCGTTCTTCATTTGTAAGTTCAATAATACTCGGACCATCCAACAACCAATTATAGACTTTGAGAAGGAATATTTCACGAATACGTTTAAGACCTTCAGCTTTTTGAAGATCATCAACGTATACGGTCTTTTTCAGATAAGGGGACCAACCTGCGATCATCTCTTCAAGACCAACAAACTGCAGGGGAACCTCCTCTCCTTCTTTGGGCCTGGGGTGATAGCATGCCAGATGACGAATGTGCTGCTGCAGCCTTATCACCTTCGTGAATGGGAATTATACGTATTATTTGAACGTTTTCGTTTATTCTTGATCCTCATACCTATGAAAAGACCCACAACGATACCACTTAAATGAGCAGTATGTGCAACCATATCTGGTGCACCTATGAGAACAAAATCCAGTATTATGAACAATATCAGAGCATACTTGATCTTCATGGGGAAGAAATACACATATATCGGGAGATTTGGAACAAGGACCGTAATTGTTGCAAAAACACCCATTATCGCACCACTTGCACCCACCATTGGGATCGGAGATGTAGTAGTAGCTGAAAAACCAAGTGCTGAAACTATCCCGGATATGAAGAACACATAGAGGAACATGTTGGACCCAACACGCCGTTCAAGTTCCCTCCCAAAGAAGAAAAGAACAAACATGTTGAAAAACAGGTGACCAAAGCTCGCATGAATGAACATGTGGGTCACAAGTGTCCAGGGTCTTGACAGAATATCCATGGGATAAAGCTGGAAAAGCATTGAATATCCAGGAATAATCTCTAATAAGAACGATATCACACATATCGCGATGATCGCCATTGACGGACTGGTGGATACCTGGCGGCGTGTCCTGGAAACAAAATCATTCGCAGCACCTTTTGCTGCTGTTTTTGCAGTATTTTTGAGCATTTCTTTCATCATATCCTCGACATTGTCACCTGAAGACGTGGTACCTCTGTATCCGGCCCCATTAGATCCGCCTGCAGAACCACCGGATGAATTATATCCACGCTCCAATCCTTCACAGGCATGTCTTTCCGGGAGTCTGTGCTCAGAGCAGAACGTCTTACCACAGTATCTACAACGGTACATCATGGATTCCTGTTTGCCACATATCCAGCAGTTATCGTCCAATATTATCCTCCGTACTATCTAATGGATGCGATCAGATAAAATTGTTTCCTGTATTAATCTTCCGGATGATCAAATCCAATTTACGTTCTGAATATCGTGTTCTTTGATACTATTTTGGTTGGGGATCTGAGATCATTGTAACAGCGTAAACACACGAAATAATTTATCTATTATAATCGTGATAAATAATAACAATACTTATATATAGGAATTACATACTAGAGAAAGCAGTTATGGACATTCATAATTTATTACGTATAATCTAATTCGTAACACCTCTTATGACGTGCAATTGGCGAAATGAGTGGTATGACCAAGGAGGACAGAATATACATGAGTGATTTGAATACAGGTGTCTTTTCTATTGATGAACTGGAAAATGTCCAGATCACTATAGGTAGCATCGTTGGCGCTATCGAACAACAGATGGAGGAAGAAAAGGATGTTGGCCCAAATTCAAAACCCGGAATAGCCGGCTTGAGAAATTGGGATTTCAAGCTCTTCGACAGGTACGAGCCGGTCTACACCCCCATGTGTGACCAGTGCTGTTACTGCACATTCGGTCCCTGTGACCTTAGCAATAATAAGAAAGGAGCTTGTGGTATCAACATGGAAGGCCACAATGCACGAGAATTTATGCTCCGTGTGATCACCGGTGCTGCCGCACATGCAGGCCATGGCCGCCACCTTTTGCACCATCTGATCGGCATTTATGGAAAGGACCATGCCCTGAACGTAGGACCTTCTAATATCATTGCACCGAACACCCAGACCGTAACGGGCATTATACCAGAGACCCTCGGTGACATGGAAGGAGTATTGGATTATGTCGAAGAACAACTGACCCAGCTCCTTGCAACCGTCCACGCAGGCCAGGAAGGTGCAGCCATTGACTACGAATCAAAAGCCATGCATGGCGGGATGATCGACCATGTGGGTATGGAAGTATCGGATATCATCCAGATATCGTGTCTGGACTTCCCGAAAGCCGATCCTGAAGCGCCTCTGGCTGACATCGGTATGGGATGTATCGATTCCACAAAACCTGTCCTACTGGTAATTGGTCACAATGTCGCAGCCATTACTAATATCATAGATTATATGGAAGAGCATGACCTTGCCGACAAGATAGAACTGGCAGGACTGTGCTGTACTGCGATCGACATGACGCGCTACAAAATGGAAGGAGGAGGCACTCCAAAAGCCAAGATCGTAGGTTCGCTGGCTAAGGAACTGAAGATGATCCGCTCCGGTGCACCTGATGTGATCGTTGTTGATGAACAGTGTATCCGTGGTGATGTACTTGAGGAAGCACAGAAACTGATGATGCCTGTTATCGCTACCAACGATAAACTGATGTATGGACTTCCTGATCGTAGCGATGATAGTGTGGACACCATCCTAGAGGACCTGACATCTGGAAGGGAACCGGGAGCGGTTATCTTTGACTTTGATAAGGTTGGTGAACTGGCACCTCGTCTTGCACAGGAGATGTCGGTCATACGTAAGGAGAAGGGCATTAAAGCACTGCCTACGGAAGAGGAGTTCAAAGAACTTACTTCCAGGTGTGTTCACTGCCTGGCATGTGAACTTGCATGTCCAATGAACCTTCCGATCAGCGATGCTATGACTGCCGCTGAAGGTGGAAATATCGAGCCATTTGAGATACTCCACGACAAATGTATTGCCTGTGGCAGATGTGAACAGGCATGTCCGAAGGACATCGAGGTCGTGAATGTTATCGAAAAAGCAGCACAGAAGATAATACGCGAAGAGAAAGGAAAGATGCGTGCCGGGCGAGGGCAGATCAGCGATCCGGAGATCCGGGAAGAAGGTGTCAATCTCGTTATGGGAACGACCCCCGGTATCGTTGCAATGGTTGGATGTTCCAACTATCCGGATGGTACCAAGGATCTTTACCGTATAGCAGATGAGATGCTCAGACGTAACTTCATTGTCGTGATGTCAGGATGTTCGGCAATGGACCTCGGAATGTACAAGGACGAGTATGGAGAGACCCTCTATGAGAAGTATCCTGCAAAGTTCCTCAAGGGCAACCTGATCAATGTGGGTTCGTGTGTATCGAACTCCCACATCACAGCCACCACGATCAAGGTAGCTGCGATCTTCGCACAGAGGGACATTACAGGGAACTACGATGAGATCGCAGATTATGTCCTCAATCGTGTCGGTGCGGTCGGTGTTGCCTGGGGAGCATATTCCCAGAAGGCATCCTCGATCGGTACCGGATGTAACCGATTGGGCATACCGGTCATCCTTGGACCACATGGTTCGAAATACCGTCGTGCACTTATCGCCAAACCATATGATACAGATAAGTGGAATGCTTACGATGCACGTAATGGTCAAACAATTGATCTGCCACCAGCTCCGGAGTTCCTGCTGATCACAGCAGAGACCGTAGAGGAGATGATGCCAATGCTTGCCAAGAACTGCATACGACCCAGTGACAACAACATGGGACGGATGATCAAGCTCACGCACTATATCGAACTGAGCCAGAAATATCTGGGTGTGATGCCCGATGATTGGCATGTATTTGTGCGTGGTGAGACTGATCTGCCTCTTGCCAAACGTGTAGAGCTTCTGAAAATACTGGAGGCTGAACATGGTTGGGAGATCGACTGGAAGAGGAAGAAGATCATTTCCGGTCCAAGCAAACAGGATATTTCAGCACAGCCCACCAATATAAAAAGGCTCTGCAAGGAGGCCTGATATCTATGGTCGATGTTACAAAGAACCTGAAGGTCTATACCACATATGGTCCAAAGAGTGCTAAAGCGATACAGCCAAATGTGGCTGCAAAGATGATGTCCAAAGCCAAGAGACCCCTGCTTGTAGTAGGGGCACCCGTACTTGACAACGGTTTGCTGGAGCGTGCTATCAAGATAGCAAAAACTGGCATTCCTGTTGCAGCAACCGGCCACTCTATGACAGGATTTGTTGGCAAGGACGTCGATGCCAGTTACATCAACATCCATTCACTGGGAACGTTCATCGGTGATCCAAATTGGAAGGGACTGGACGGTGATGGACAGTATGATCTTATCATTGTACTGGCACACAAAAAATACTATATCAATCAGGTGTTGTCTGGAATAAAGAACTTCACAAGTCTGAGGACACTGTCCATTGACAGACATTATCTCCAGAACGCTAGCATGTCTTTTGGGAACCTCACGCCAGAGGTACACCTGGAAGCACTTGATGAATTGATCGAAAATCTATAACCGAAATTACAAGAATGAAATTTATATTATAATTTAATATTTACCCGGGAGGACGAAGAATGGCAGAAGAATTCCCCTTTGAGATATCTCCAATGTTCGAAGGAGAGAGGATCAGGAAAAATGACATGTATGTAGAGTTATCGGGCCCAAAGTCCATAGGCTACGAACTTGTCAGAGCAAAGCCAATGGATGAAGTAGAAGACGGGAAGTTCACTCTAATTGGCCCGGACCTGTCTGAGATGGAAGAGGGATCAAGATATCCCCTTGCCATGATCTACAAGATAGCCGGTGAACTCGTGGAAGAGGACCTTGAATCAATTGTTGAACGTCGAAACCACGATTTCCAGAACTATCTTCAGGGACTCATGCACTTAAACCAGCGATATGATGTCTGGGTACGTGTCAGTAAGGATGCTATCGATAAAGGACTGACATCATTTGAACCGGTCGCGAAAGCGATCATGATGCTCTTTAAGAACGAGCTTCCTTTCATAGAGAAGGTCGAAGCGATCTATGTAACTGATCAGGCTGAAATCAAGAAGGAAATGGATAATGTCAAACAGATCTACAGAGATAGGGATGACAGAACACGGAACCTTCATGATGAGGATGTGGACACGTTCTACGGATGCAGTCTCTGCCAGTCCTTTGCACCTTCTAACGTTTGTGTGATAACGCCGGATCGAATCTCTCTGTGCGGTGCTATCAACTGGTTCGATGGACGTGCGGCAGCGAAGGTAGACCCTGAAGGACCACAGTTCCCAATTCCAAAAGGTGATGTTATCGATGAGGAGTCCGGAGAATACACCGGTGTGAACGATATTGCAAAATCCTTATCGAACGGTGAATATGACCGTATCAAGCTCCACTCGTTCTTTGAATCTCCACATACCTCATGTGGTTGTTTCGAAGTTGTTGGATTCTACATCCCTGAAGTGGATGGTATCGGCTGGGTGGACAGGGACTTTACAGGTACTGCACCCAACGGACTTCCCTTCTCCACAATGGCCGGTCAGACCGGCGGCGGTAAACAGGTCGTGGGATTCCTTGGAGTTGGCATAAACTATTTCAGGTCCCCCAAGTTCATTCAGTCTGATGGCGGATGGAGTCGTGTCGTGTGGATGCCAAAACACCTGAAAGATAGGGTAATGGACGATATCCCTGACGATGTTGCAGATAAGATCGCGACCGAAGATGATGCAGCGGACCTCGACTCACTGAAGGAGTTCCTGGACAAGAAGGAGCACCCGATAGTGGAAAGATGGGAGGATGAAGAGGAAGAGCTCGAAGCTGAAGAGACCAGCACGCAAACCACTCCTGCAGCAGCACCGACAATGATGCAGATGCCAGTAACCGCAACAGGGGCCATGCCCATGATGCCAATCTCTGGAAATAGTGGTGGTGTCAAAGTGATTCTCAAGAATGCAAAGATCACTATCGATAAGGTCATAGTTTCAAAGAAGAATGAATAAACAATAACGGGGATCCCCTGTGACAAAGGTAATTGCAGTAACAGGCAAAGGCGGAACCGGGAAAACGGCCATCACGGCCCTTCTCATCCGTCACCTTGCAAGATGTAACAAAGAGATCTTGGCAATCGATGCTGATCCGGATACCAATCTACCAGAGACACTCGGATGTGAATTGGAAAAAACCGTTGGAGACATGAAACAGTTCATGCTCACCGAACGTGACAACCTGCCTCCGGATATCAATAAAGAATCCATCTTTGAATCCAAGATATATGAGATCATTAACGAGATGCCGGATTATGATCTACTGGTGATGGGACGACCCGAAGGGTCTGGTTGCTACTGTTACGTCAATAATCTGCTACGTGGTATCATGGACCGGTTTGTCACGAACTATGATGTTGTGATCCTTGACACCGAAGCAGGCCTTGAGCATTTTAGTCGAAAGATCATTCGTGATGTGGATGATCTGTTGGTAGTAACCGACGGTTCACGCCGTGGATTGCGGACCGCAGAACGCATACGAGAACTGACAGAAGAGCTTGAGACCAATATCAGGAACATCTATGTTATTGCAAACAAGGTTACAGATACTAACAGGGAAAAGATCGCAAACCTTGCCAGAGAACTGGATCTTAAACTGATAGGAACCGTTCCTGTCGATCGGATGATCGAAGAACGTGATCTTGCAGGCGATCCACTGTTCGACCTTCCTGAAGATTCTATTGCTGTACAAGAGGTTGAACGGATCGCAAAGGAACTGGGTTTGTGAGGATAATATTGACAAAATGACCCCTATGGTGGAATTCACATGACTAATAAGAACATAAAATTATCTGAAATATCAGACATATTCAAGAAACTCGATGTAGAGGAACTTGAGGGTGTTACCATCGAAGGTGACATTGAGCTGGATATTAGTGGCGGTGGAGGACTCAACCCTGCTCTTGCCTATGCACTGGGACATGAGGCCGCACAGGTATCACTACATGTCGCAAATATTGCAAGAATGCTGGGATACCCCGTAGACCAGCTATTCGCTACATCCATGGGTGCAGTTCCTGCGGCGGAGACCACCAGACCTAACGTGCTGGATGAATTGATCCCTTCGAAGTTTGAGGTCTCAAAAGTGGCAGAATGGAACAACTCCATCGAGGAAGTTACCCTTGGTGCTACCTCTGCTGATGGCGGTAGTCGGAAGAATACAATCACATTAGGAGGAGAGAACGCTCTTCCATACCATTTTGACGGCGAAATGCCACACCGCAATTATGTGACAATGGATGTCTTTGATATGCCCATTGGAATGGCCAAATCAGTGAAGGAAAATTATGAAGATGTCATAAACGACCCGGCCGACTGGGCAAAAAAGGTTGTTAACGACTTCAATGCCGATATGGTGACCATTCACCTGATATCCACCGACCCATTGATCAATGATACACCTGCGCGTGAAGCCGCAAAAGTGGTGGAGGACGTGCTGCAGGCAGTTGATGTACCTATTGTGATTGGTGGTTCAGGGAACCCACAGAAGGATCCAGAGGTCCTCGAAAAAGCGGCCGAGGTTGCCGAGGGTGAGCGTGTACTGCTTGCTTCTGCTAGCCTGAACCTGGATTATGAAAGGGTCGCAAAGGCTGCCACGGATTATGGTCATGCTGTGCTTTCATGGACCCAACTGGAGATCAATGCCCAGAAGGAGCTCAACCGAAAATTGATGAAACAGTGTGGTGTACCACGCGATAGTATCGTGATGGATCCAACCACGGCAGCTCTGGGATATGGTCTTGACTATGCTTACACTAATATGGAACGGATACGCCTGGCTGGTCTGATGGGTGATGATGAACTCACGTTCCCAATGTCATCCGGAACCACCAATGCATGGGGTGCCCGTGAATCATGGATGAAGGAATCGCCCATGAACGAAGATTCCAACTGGGGACCACGCGAGTACCGCGGTCCTATCTGGGAGATCATCACAGGTTTAACGCTCTCACTGGCAGGCAACGATCTTTTCATGATGATGCATCCCACGTCCGTAGAGGTGCTTAAGGAGATCACACAGACACTCTTTGGTTCTGTAGAGACTGAATCATTGGATATCACCAACTGGATCGGAACGGAGGTGTGATCAGATGAAACTCAATAGCCCACTTGAAGCATATAAATATCTGCCAGGAACAAACTGCGGAGAATGCGGTGAAACCACCTGCATGGCCTTTGCATCCCACCTGATAGATAGGTCCTACAAACTTACTGATTGCAAACCCATGGTCAAGGTTAATAAGTACAGCAAGAAGTTCGATGTACTGAAACAATTGCTTGCTCCGGAGATCCATGAAGTGGAGATCGGTGTCGGTGAACGGGCTGTGAAGATCGGCGGCGATGATGTTCTGTTCCGGCACAAACTCACGTTCTTCAACAAAACTGCCCTTGCCTATGATGTATGGGATACCATGGATGAGAAGGACCTGGTAGAGCGCATCAAGAAGATCGATGATTTTAAGAAGTTCTACGTAGGAGAGTTCCTGACACTGGACATGATCGCAGTACGATCCACATCCAATGATCCTGAAAAGTTCGCTGCTACGGTGAAAAAGGTCATCGATACGACTGATATGCCAATGGTACTCTGCTCCTTTAACCCGGCGGTCCTCAGGGCCGGACTGGACGAAGCTGCAGATAAGAAACCACTGATATATGCAGCCAACCAGGACAACTGGCAGGAAGTGGCCGAATTGGTACAGGAGTATGATGTTGCAGTGACAGTCTTTGCTCCGAACGACCTGGACCTGCTGAAGTCGCTCGCAGGGACATTCTCAGGAATGGGGATCAAGGATATCGTGCTTGATCCAGGGACCTTCCCTACCGGAAAGGAACTGAAGACAACGTTCAATAACTTCCTGAAGATCAGGCGAGCTGGCATCAATGGTGACCACGACATAGCATTCCCGATCATGACAGTACCCATGACCGCATGGATGGTATACGATGACGATGTCAGTGCATCATACTGGGAGACCGTGATAGCATCGATATTCTCTGTCAGGTATGGTGATATCATGATACTTCACAGCATCGAGCCGTATGCATTACTGCCACAATTGCACATCCGTGATACGATCTACACCGACCCACGAACACCGGTGACCGTTGATCCGGGTGTGATGGAAGTGGGTTCACCTGATGCAAATTCCCCTGTGATCGTGACAACGAACTTTGCACTGACCTACTATACCGTGGAAAGTGATCTTGCATCTAGCAAGGTCGACTGTTATATCCTGGTAGTCGATACAGAAGGCATCGGTGTGGAAGCAGCTGTGGCCGGAGGCCAGCTGACCGCTGAGAAGATCAAGAGAGACTTTGAAGCAGCAGAGTTTGACCTGAAGACAAGAACAAACTACAATACTGTGATCTTACCCGGACTGGCCGCACGCCTGCAGGGTGATGTGGAAGATGTTCTGGGTGCAAACGTGCTGATCGGATCTGCGGACTCAGGCCGACTGCCCGGATGGTTGGAGACGAACTGGCCGCCGACAAAGAAATAAATTGCATTCACCCGTGTCTCAGGACACGGGTTCATCTCTTTTTTTGCGTTTCATCCGTTCATGAGCTTTTTTGATGCTGTGCTGTGATCTTCGAATTGGCAGGTCGATCTCCTTCCCGATGGCTTCAAGATTGGTGACTGATTGAAGAGTGTGCACTTGCGAAGGGAGTAACTGTGTGATATAATAAGAAAAGTTAAAGCCCGCTCAATATGGCTAAAAAAGATATTTGAGGGGTGATATCGATCGAGACTTGAATGTTTCAAATCCCGATCATTCCGCCCTTATTTTTCAACCACTTCTCCTTTGGCAAAGAGCATTCTGTCACCGTTATCACCTATGCCTAAAACAAGATGATCGTTATTCATTGAAACAGATGTCACATTGCTCAATAAGGAAAGATACTGATTATCCAGCGAGTCGGGACCACAGTATGCAAGTGTTATTGGTCCTGGTGCTAATGTAAGATCATTTCCTTCCAGTGTGTAGCCTCCACTTCCAAGGTTGCAGTCTGCTTTGATGGCATATGTCCCATCCGGCCAGAATACAAGCGTATAGTTTTCTGGATCTGGAACCACCGACTGACTGGCTGGAGACACCTCTGTT
>JAIOTO010000014.1 GCA_021106765.1 Methanosarcinaceae archaeon | reverse complement strand
GTGGGATCTGTTACACAAAATGTCCTCCAACTGACAGACATCCTTGTTCTTGTAGTACCACCAGATTACCGAGACCGATCTAAGACTTAACTCTTAGCCAATTCTTAGCTCGATCGTAGTATTTTTAACCGTTGCCTGAACTACCAATGATCCCCTGCATTTTGGTCTTACCGATAATGACATCATCAAGGGAGAACACTTCCAGATTATAGATACCGTCATACCCCACCAGCTCGGACAGTACCGAATAATCGACAGTGCCCTTTCCTGGTGCCATGTGTACATCTCCCGAATACTCGGAGGTCCACTGTCCATAATTGTCATGCAGATGAACATGGACCACCTCCCTGGCAATGCTTTTCGCAAAATGCCGCAGCGATACAGGATCACCGCGCGTGGTGAGGTTGGCATGACCCACATCAAAGGTGATGCCAAGATGCGGCGAATCGACCTCGTGGACTGCCTTCAACAGTTCTCCGGCATTGCAGCACAGATTCCCGGGGTCTGTACCTTCCTTATTCTCAAGGCCCAGCATGACATCCCTCTCAGATGCGAATGCAGCAAGTCTGCGAAGGTTTTTTACCATATTCCGGAACGAATGTTCCCGATCCTGCCGTATCCTGCCAGGATGGATGACAACAACAACAGAACCCAATTGGGATGCCAGTTCGATAGACTCCTCCATCAAACGGAAATGGGAACGTGCCATATCAGCGGTGTCCACGACAAGACCTTTTGGATATGTATCAACATCGGCATAATAGGGAGCATGGATGGAAGTTATAAGATCACAGGTCGAAAGTTCATCCAGGACACGATCCAATCGATCCTGTTGTAGTTGATTGCCTTCATACACTCCCAGTTTGGGTATGTAAAGTTCAACAGAATGAACGTAGGAACCAAGTTCACCAATGGGTGCAGCAAATGAGGAAGCTCCGAGTAGCATGAAGTATAAAGTGAATTAATGGATAGATAATTGTATTGGTTGATGGGATGTCTGCAAAAGACAATGGGCTACGTACTATTTGGAACAATGAAGGGAGAGGAAATGGATATTTATCACTAATAATCAAATCCGAAAGCTTTATGAATGATTTCATGTAATGAAGACCATCTTACGTTAGTCTATGTTATACTTATACACAATTTAGCAGAATACGGGAGAAAATACTCCTCTGCACTACATAGATAATGACACAATTAACAAGTAAAGGAGGATATAAAACAGATGGAACCACTCATAGGCATGGGTGTGTTAGCCCTGATGGGCGCAGCGGCAACGGTCGCTGGTGCATCAGAGGATCTTGAATCTGATGTCGGATCACAGAGTAATCCGAACTCCCAGGTACAGCTAGCACCCCAGATGATGTATCCACATCGGATATACAACAAGGCAATTTCAGGTGAACCACCATCCAATGCACTGATGTGTGCGATCGGTGGAGCTGTGACCTCAGTATTGATGACTGCATTCAGCATGTCAATACTTTTTGCAATTTCAATCGGTGCACTCGTCGCCGCTGTAGTACACGGAAGTTACTGTGTGACCGCATATATGGGCAGAACTGCGAGTCAGAAACGTTACAAACAACCTATATATCTTGACATAATACGATCACATGTACCGGTAATGATCGGATATTCATTTATCACCACATTCTGTATCATTGCCATAGCATATATGATGACCGCGATCCTTGATCATCCCTTCCCACTAACACTTCTGGCATTTATATGGGGAATAACCATAGGTGCTATCGGTTCATCAACCGGGGATGTTCACTATGGTGCGGAACGTGAGTTCCAGAACGTGGAATTCGGATCAGGCCTAAATGCTGCCAATTCCGGAAACATTGTCAGACGTGCAGAATCCGGACTCCGAAACGGTATCGACAACTCCTGGTTCTGTGCCAAGTTCGGAGGACCTGTTACCGGAATTGCATTCGGTATGACAGTCTTCCTGAGCGGGTGGGTCACCACTGTCTTCGATGCATCGATCAGCACTGCAGTAGGATGGATGTCAGTCGTTGCCGGAGTAGGCATTATACTCCTCCTTATACTCTGGAACCGAAGGATAGAGGTCTCAGCACGTAACGCGTATGGACCATACAAAGAAGAAGATGATGAAGAGGTGGCTGCATGATCGATATAGTAGGAATTCTGACAGCCAATGTATTATGCGTAGTGTTGATCACTCTCGGCGGAATGCTGATATCATGGAGTGTTCACTTCGTACCTGTGGGAGGCGCTCCCGCAGCTATGGCACAGGCAACCGGTATTGGAACCGGTACAGTTCAGCTTGCGGCAGGAGCAGGTCTTACCGGACTTGTTACCGCTGGAGCGATGATGAACATGACCGATAGCATGGCACTGGTCGTTGCATCTGGTGCAGTTGGTGCCATGATCATGATCGGAGTGACCATGATCGTTGGTACATGGGTCTACGTTTATGGAGTTGGTGTTCCACCAGCATCCGCAAAGGTAGACTATGATCCCATCACTAAAGACAGACAGGATATCTATGTATCACAGGGTACAGAAGGACATGGTCTGCCAACCGTTTCATTTGTGAGCGGTATCATTGGTGGTGCACTCGGTGGACTGGGCGGTGCACTGATATATTATTCACTTATGAGCGTCAGCACAGGACTGACAGCCACGAACCTTGTGGGACTGGCCAGCATATTTGCAGTAGGCATCTTCTTCGTGAATGCGGTTATTCCTTCATACAACATCGGAGGTACGATCGAAGGTTTCCATGATCCTAAGTTCAAGAAATGGCCAAAGGCCGTACAAGCATCCTTTGTTGCAACCTTACTCTGTGCACTCGCAAGTGTCCTGACAATAGGAGGCCTATAATATGTCTGCAGGAGGAAGTGGTGGAAGTGCTGGTGAAGCAATTCCACAGAACAAATTGATCGTTTTCGGCGTTGTCGGTGGATTGGTCGCTGTATACCTGTCCTATTTCCTGGTGAGCATAGCAGGATCTGCCTTCGCGTTCATTGGTGCCCTGGGTGCTATCTGCGCTATTGTATGGGGATGCTCAGCTGTTAGACGAGTAGCCAGTTACGGCCTCGGAACGGGTGTCCCATCCATTGGAATGCTGGCTCTCGGAATGGGGGTTGTGGCAACAATGTTCGGACTTGCAGTCGGAGGAATAGCCGGACCGGTTATCTCACTCATTACCGCTGCGATCATCGGACTGGTGATCGGAGTGCTTGCGAACAAAGTACTTGGCATGGGAATTCCTATTATGGAAAAGTCCATGACAGAGATCGCCAGTGCAGGTTCACTTGCGATACTGGGACTCAGTGTCACAATGACAGGAACGTTCATGTTCGACGAAGTATTGACATATGTGGTCGCAACCGGATACATCGCTGTGATCTACATCACAGCAGGTCTGGCGATACTGCATCCATTCAATGCAAATCTTGGATCGGATGAAACACAGGATCGAACACTTGTTACTGGTTTTGAGAAGGGTGCCATTGCGATGTTGATCGCGGGTATCGTGGCCGCAGTAAGTAACGGCGCCGCATCAACACCAACGATATTGATCGGGCTGTTCATCTGGTACACAGCATTTACGAAATACAGAGAACTGGTTGCAAGAGATGCATATGACGTTGTCGGAACCGGACTCCTACCAACAGAGGAGGAATTAGAATGAGTATGGTACACGTAGCCCCAGAAGCACATCTAGTGCTTGACCCATTGACATCATTGCTCGCAGCAGAACGTGAAGATGTTGTCAGCTACTCCATGGACCCAGTTATGGAACGACTCGATGAACTGGACGATATAGCAAATGATCTGGTAAATTCCCTGGCTCCGGACAGACCATTACTGAACTCTTTCCCGGGACGTGAGGATACATCATACCATGCCGGTATATATGGCAACATGTTCTACGGGATAGTTGTCGGTCTTCTGTTCTCAGGGATCCTGGCACTGGCATTGTACGTACTCAGTCTGATGGGAGGAATATAATATGGTCGATAAAAGAGAACCAGCCCCGGAATGGCCGATCCTTAAGGGAGAATATGAAGTCGGGAATGTTCAGGACTGCGTAGCAGTCATCACCCTGGGTTCACACCTTCATGGAGAACCACATCTCGAAGCTGGAGCAGCGATCACTGGACCATGTAAGACAGAGAACCTTGGACTGGAGAAGGTCGTTGCACACATCATCTCCAACCCCAACATCCGGTTCCTGATCGTAACCGGTTCAGAGGTAAAGGGACATATCACCGGTGAGGCATTCATGATGCTGCACGCCAATGGTGTGGCCGAGAATCGTATTGTCGGTGCAACTGGTGCTATTCCCTATGTGGAGAACATGACAGATGAAACGGTCAGCCGTTTCCAGGAACAAGTCGAATGTATCGACCTGATCGGTACTGAGGATGAAGGAACCATTGTCAGTAAGATCAAAGAATGCGCTTCAAAAGATCCCGGAGCCCTTGATGTCGAACCCATGGTACTGGAGGTCGGCGGAGAGGAAGAGGAAACTGAAGAAGTAGGCGGACTTAAACCAATGGCATCACAACTCTCCACCATCCGTAGCCGGATACTCGGTGTCGAGAGGGATATGTTAGTTGCCGGTAACATGAACAAATTCCATTCCGGGATCCATGCAGGTAAGGTCGAAGGGATAATGATAGGTCTTGCGATCACATTATCAATCCTTGGCCTGTTGTTATTCGGGAGGTGAGTGATATGGCAGAAGATGATAGTGGAAATGGAGTCCCGACAGTAATTGAACCCCAGATGGGTGCTATAGACAAGGTGGTCGGAGATATTCGATACCGAGCCCAGCTAATAGCAAGAAACCAGAAACTCGACTCTGGAGTGTCTGCTACAGGAGTGCTTGGTTTTTCAATAGGATTTATCTTTGCACTGCTGATGGTGATAGTGATCCCATTACTTGTCTGGCAGGTGATATAACATGAGCGAAGATGAAATAAAAGGCACGATCCCGGCCGTAGTAGTGGATTCTGCAGATTTCGATGAGGTACTTAACAGATTGAATAAGATCGATGAGAAGATCGAGTTCGTAAACAGTGAGATCACGCAGCGGATCGGAAAGAAAGTTGGCAGAGACATAGGAATATTATACGGAGCAATTGCTGGCATATTGATATTCTTAGTATACATATCGTTAGCACCAATACTCCTAGGATGAAGAGGTATTTACATGTTCAAATTTGATAAGAAACAGCAAGTATTCGACATTAATGGCGTGAAACTCGGAGGTCAGCCTGGCCAGTATCCTACAGTACTGGTGGGTTCAATTTTCTACAACAGACACAATATCGTGTCGGATGAGGACAAAGGCACTTTCGATAAAGCAAAAGCAGATGATCTCTGGAACCACATGCTGGAAATGACCGATGTGACGGGTAACCCGTCCATTTGCCAGATCGTGGGTGAGACAGGGGAAGCCATCAAGAAGTACATCGACTGGTTCATTGAGGAAGACGATACAACACCATTCCTTATCGACTCCTCTGCAGGCGATGTGCGTGCAGCAGCTGCTGATTATGCGACAGAGATCGGTGTATGTAGCAGGGCTATCTACAACTCGATCAACGCAAGTGTTCATGAAGATGAGATCGAAGCAGTTAAGAGAAGTGATATTGATGCTTCGATCGTCCTGGCATTCAATGCCACAGAACCTACAATAAAAGGAAAACTCGAGATCCTCGAACAAGGCGGAACAGGCCAAACCAAAGGAATGATCGAGATCGCAAGGGAATGCGGTATTACTAAACCACTGATAGATGTCGCTGCAACTCCACTGGGTGCAGGTGCAGGTGCATCCATGCGAGCCGTCATTGCAATAAAAGGCCACTTTGGACTGCCTGTCGGTGGCGGATACCACAACCTTGCATCTGCATGGGACTGGATGAAGTCATACAAGAAACAGTTTGAGACAAAGGAGCAGCGTAAGGCTGTGTACATGCCAACCGATATTGGAACCAACCTGGTGCCACAGATACTGGGATCCAACTTCCAGTTGTTCGGCCCGATAGAGAACACGGATACCGTGTTCCCAGCTACAGCAATGGTCGATATCATCCTGGGCGAGAATGCCAAGGACCTCGGCCTTGATGTAGAGGATGAGAACCATCCCCTAAACAAACTGGTCTGATCAGACCAGTTCTTTCTTTTTTCATTTTCAATAGATATTCAGCATCTGTGAACGATCCTATTATAGATAGCACTGTGAATTATCCCATAGCTACGCTATCAGCCGGATAGACCCAACCGATCAGTCAATATGGACTATCGATCAAGATCCTCCATCTTATCAAGGAACTCCTGATCCGTCACATAATTCATATTGATCCCTAATTCCCTTACTGTAAAACCCAGAGCAAGGCCCAGCAATTGCATATAGTGTAACACAGGAATATTATAATCCTGCTCGGTCCGCTTCCGGATATCCACCTGTCCTGCATCGAACTGCATATGGCAGAATGGACATGCATCAACGATACAGTCCACTCCAGCTGCCTTAATATTTGATAATTTGTGCTCTGTCATTGATAGTGATGTATCAAGAAGTGCAGACCTCACACCTCCACCTGCCCCACAACAACTCATTTTATCCTGATAATCCACGCTATGAGCACCGGTAGCCTCCACTATCTCATCGAAGAACGTTGGCCACTCCACACTCCCAAGCTGACGCTCCTTTGATGGTTTCACCAGATGACAACCATAATGAAGAGCCACTCGAATGTCCAGAGGTCTTGTAACCTTGTCCCTTATACCTTCTGGACCAATTTCATCATATAGCAACTCAGCAATATGCCGCACGTTCACCGTCCCATTGAACTCTTTTCCAATGGTCTCAAGATGTCGATTGACCTCCTTTCTAAGCGTATCATCTTCACTTAGTGCACTCGCAGCATCGGCAAGTGTGCCATAGCATCCATTGCACAGGGTCAGAATATCCCGTTCCAGCTCCTCCGAGAGCACAATGTTCCGACTGGCCACAGCAAGCCATGTAGTACGATCAAATGATCGGAACACACCTGGTGCCGGACAGCAGGATGCACCCGGCAGGTCTACGTAATCGATCTCAAGTGTTTCAAGACAGAGTTTCGTGGCAATTTCAATGCCGGGATAACGGTTGGGGATCACACATCCCAGAAACAGCGATAGTTTTTCCATGATGGACCTTCCTCATAAATATCAACGATCAGTCCTCTGACACCAGTTCATCGAACCCGCAGGATCTCAGGATCGTCTGCACTTCCTCCAGCGCTTTCGGATAACTATGGACCGTGGGAGGTAGTGGTTCAAGCCCTATGTCCTTTCTTTTCTTCATAGTTTCCTCGTTGATAGGCACAGCATGACCATGCTCGATGAGCAATGCACTCACTTTCCGATGGGAGTCATGCATTATGCCCTCATGTACTGCAATGGTCCGGAGCTTGAGTATCGCATCTACGATATTGATCCCCCGGGGACAGCGTTCCTGACAGTTATAACAGGTGGTGCACATCCAGAGAGTATCATCCCGGAGGACGCCTGGATCACGACGTGCTCTGCGAAGTAGCCGTCTCACATTCAGGCTGGTGTACCGACCGGACGGACAACTCCCGCTGCACACGCCGTACTTCATTCACTTCAAAATTTCCAGTCCCTCTTTCTTAAAATCCACCAATATATTCGGATCAATCCTAGGAATACCATTCACCTGTTGATGGTAATGGCTTATAGTATTATTGTAAACTACCTCACATTAAAGCAATGAGGCTTCCTGATTCAATATGTATAACATCTGATGTCCGTTAAATTGGAACGAATACTTTCAACCAACTCGCGTCAACTTAAATAATATTGCAATCATAGTATTTCTGGAAAGGAGAACGCTGATGGGAATCTACACTGTTACTGAACTGAACAACCACATAAAACACACACTAACATCAGATCCGGTACTTGACCAGATATGGGTACAGGGAGAGATATCAAATCTCACAAAACATCGTTCTGGACATTACTACTTTACAATAAAGGATGAAAATAGTCAGGTCAGTTGTGTCAGCTTCAGATCGATCAATCGTAACCTGAGATTTGAACCCGAAACAAACATGAAGGTACTGGTCTTTGGCTCCATCGATGTCTACACCCTACGTGGTATCTACCAGTTGCGCGTACATGACCTGCGTCCGGATGGGGTGGGTGAGCTCTATAAAGCCTATGAACAACTCAAGACAAGGCTTGAGAAGGAGGGTTTGTTCGATGTATCTCACAAAAAAGCGATCCCCGGATACCCCCGTCGGATCGGTGTTGCAACCTCACCCACCGGAGCTGCTATCCATGACATACTTAACGTGATAACACGTAGGTTCCCAGCTGATATATTGCTCGCCCCGACCATTGTACAGGGAGAACGATCTGCAAAAAGTATCGAACATGCCATAGAGATCCTCGAGCATGCCAATGTTGATGTGATCATCGTGGGACGCGGTGGTGGATCCCTTGAAGACCTGTGGTCCTTTAATGAAGAAAGCGTTGCACGGGCAATATTCTGCTCATCCGTCCCCATAATCTCCGCTGTGGGCCATGAAACAGACTTCACGATAGCAGATTTCACAGCTGACCATCGGGCTCCCACACCATCTGCCGCTGCGGAACTTGCTGTGCCGGACATGGTGGAGGTCATGCGACATATCGAGTCACTCTCAGTGCGTATGGAACAAGCACTGACACACGATCTGTCTGAAAAGAAGATGCATCTGCAACATCTTAGTAAAATGATCGGACCTGAGCGGTTCAGGGATGTACTGCGACAGGAATACCAGCATATCGATGAGATCACGGCAAGGATGGTACATCTGATGAGGACGATCATGAACACCAAACGATCATCCATGAAGGTATGCTCAGGGCGATTACACGCTGTCAGCCCCCTCAGAACCATTGAACGTGGTTATAGCATAGCTGTAAGAAAGGACGATTGCAGAGCAATACGGAATGTTGATGACATCAACGAAGGTGAAATACTTGAACTAACCGTCATGGACGGTTCCATTGAATGTAACGTGATGGGGAAGAGCAGACAAACAATTACCAGGGATATGACTAAAGAGGTGTGATCGTGGAAGAAGATATCATTGCGAACGATAAGAACGAGAACTTTGAGGATTCAATTGAAGAACTGGAGAAGATCGTAGATAAACTGGAACATGGACAGATAACCCTTGAAGAAAGTATTACAACATTTGAGCGAGGGATGAAACTGGCATACCGGTGTAACCAGCAATTGGTCGAATCCGAGCAAAAGATCGAGCAACTGGTCGAAGAGAACGGACGATTAAGACAGGAACCATTCAACCCCATCGAATAAAGCCCTGATCCCACATTAACAACCCCCTGCGTACAGATGAACTATTTGTCATGACCATTTATAGTGTGCTTGAAGCATGATCGCTCATGACTTCACACCATCACTTAGTAATAATGTCTGCTGAGATTCAAATAAGTATAAGTAACCCCTAACCCATATAGAAATTATAATGACAGAGTTCAAAGATTTGCCCTGCTGTATCGATGGAATGGACGATATACTGGGCAATTTAAAAAGCCCGTCAGTGATCCTGATTGCCGGAACGGCCGGTGTCGGCAAGACAACGATGACGCTACAAATGCTGTCGAACGCGGCAAAACGAGGGGAAAAAACACTATATATCCCTCTTACAACCGAAACATCTGACAGATTAAAAATGACTCTGTCTACACTGGATTTCCTGGACGAATCCGTGGAGATCCGTGATTTTAATCGCCAAATTGCTGAAAAGGATCCCTTAAGCACCCTGATCGACATTGGCAACGTTATGTCTTCTGTGAATCCCGATCGACTTGTCATTGATCCAATAACTCCCATTGGGTTCGGATTTGTGGAACAGGAAAGACGACGTTTTTTCTATACACTTGATTCAATGGTAAGAGAATCCAACTCATTGGTGTTCCTGACAGGGGAATTGCTTAAGGAAGAGATCCATCAGTCTGTAGTCAGTCACCTTGCGGACGGGATCATATACCTTTCAAAAAATGACGATGGATACCATACTTATCATCAACTTGAGGTCCTGAAAATGATAGGACTCAAATCGCCCTACAGTACAGAATGTATGACCCAGAAATTCAACTACACAACCAGTTCCAATAGTTTTGAAGTTTTTCCGAACATCAGGCCCATAGATCAGGTCCCCGAGGATAAGATCATCGACTCCGGTATAGAGGGGGTCAATGAGATGCTTAACGGGGGAATTCCATGTGGCAGCAGTGTACTGGTCGCGGGTGGACCAGGCACGGGTAAAGCTATATTTGGCTGGCAATTCATCAACGAGGGGCTTTTGGAAGGGGAGAATTGTATAATAATAACCTTCAATGAGACACCTGCACAGCTCATACAGCATGCAAAGAAACTTGGATGGGACCTGCAGAAATATGTAGATGATGATAAACTTCACATAATCCACCACAATCCTGATGAGAGATGCTTTGCTGAATATGCAGTTAACATAAAGAAACTGGTCGAAAACAACCAAGCAACGCGTTTGCTGATAGATGATCTTGTGAATCTGGAGATAACACTACCAGATCCCCAAAAACGCCGTGGAAATATCCAATCACTCACCAACTATCTGAAAAGTAGCAACGTTACTTCGGTATTCACGACAGAGGTTCAATCCTACGATGCCAGATCCATTATGAGCAAAGAGGCTTCCTTTATAATGGACATAATCATACTGCTCAGACAGGTCGAAACAGATGATGAGATCCAAAAACATCTTCATATACTAAAATCTAAAGGTACCACACATCACCCCTTCACAAAAGAGTATATTATAGAGGATAGTGGTTTTGAAATAAAGTGAAGTACAATTCTTTAAAATGAGTGGTTTTCTTGTCTAATTATAGATAAATTATTATGGAAATTTTGGAAGATCAGAGCCCCTGTATCTTCCGCTCGATAGTCGTTCCCAATTCTGTCAATTGATATAAACCATTCTCTTGAATGATAAGATCTTTCTCCATCAATTCCCCAAGTATTCTATTCACGGACACAGATACCAAATGCATGGTCTTTGCTATACGTGGCCCATCCATTCCGCCTTTTGCGCCTAGCAAGGTCAACAATTTCTGTCTATTATTATTTCCAGTTACAAACCCCATCAATTCATCCATAATAGAATCACCGTACAATGTTATTACATGCATAGTATAATTAGTTTCTCACAGCCAGCGGTATACATGATTGAATGGAGGAATACTTTTATTACCAGTAATGTATATGAGTATCTCTGGCAGGCTAGTCTGGGTAGTTAGGCGTTACCTGTAACCCGAAATCGCCGATATGCGGGGGCCGAAGCCAATGTGAGGTGTTTTGAACACTTTCGAACCTGTCACCTTAACTGAGAAGCTCCGTCCTGCTTGGATGATGTTGATATAAAGGCTTGTTGGAGAACATGTCTTCATATCTTAATCGTGGGGACCGGTTGAGGCCCGGAAGGGAGCAAACCTACCATGAACATCCATCGCTTGTAGGGTTGCGGGGTGGAGGCGAGGTTGCAGACCACTTGAGAGTGCAAAAAGTATCGACCTGCGGTGCGCCTGCCACATCATATTGGATAAACGTTAAATATGTTATCGTCTGTACTACATCCACCGTTCTGTTGTGATGAGATAGCCAAGCCCGGTATGGCGCAGGATTGCTAATCCTGTGGTGCTATGCGCCACGGGGGTTCGAATCCCCCTCTCATCGCTCTTTTTAACGAATACAGATATTATTGAAATATGGATGTAATCATGTCCGAAGATATCAGGCCCCTCTCAGTCATCAAACGCACACCTCCTGATGAAAAAGAAGATACGTCCGACAGCTGCACCAGTTGTGGTTCAAAGGGATGTTGCGGAGGATTTGGCATCAAGGTAGGATCCGAAAAGGATGTAGTTTACAGAAATGTGTTCATATACATGCTAATGGGCACGACCATCATTATAGTAGCCTATATAATAAAGAATATTCTATCCTACATAACTGGCTGAGCTTACAGATACGATAAACTTAGACCCCATATCCATTGATATCTTAACTATCACGATGGTAAGGATAACGCATATGGTTGCCACACTTTGAGCAGGTAATGGTCAGATACCGACCATGAAGACGGACCCTTGCACTGCTGCCAGGCACCAGAAATGAATGACATTTACGACATATCCGGCGCCTGAGCGCAGAAGGCATTCGGACACGGTACCGCATACCAACCCTTCTGGCCAGATCCACATACCTGTCACTTCGATCCGGATGGGTCGCATATGTGCTTTGTGCAAGTCCAAAAAGAACCACCATGCGCTCGGCTGCAATATCCTTAATGGCATGTTTCTGGCGTTTTCGGGGGCGTGACATTCAAAACATCTCCTGCATCAATAAGATAAAGCCTGAAGGATTATAACGTCCACATCCGGAGCCTTATCCATGACAAGCTCTTTAAATCGTTCCGGGTCAGCCTCAGTACCATCAACACAATTATAGTGCATGGGAATCGCAACCTTCGGATGTATCCTTGCAGCAGCCTCTGCAGCCTCTGCCACGTCCATTGTATAAGTACCTCCGATAGGGAGCAGAGCAACATCGACTGAGAGATCATCCATTTCCGGGATCAGGTCCGTATCACCTGCATGATATATCTTTTTTCCGGCTATCTCAATGATGTACCCCACGCCGATCCCAGGAGGATGAAATGGCTTTCCGTTGTTGTATGCAGCAACTATATTGATATTCAGCCCTTTGATAGCAAGATCACCATCCAGCACATCCCCTTCCTCGATTCGCCTTGCATCGCCTCTGAATTGTAAACTGCAACTTTCCGGGATGAGAGTCGTAGCATCGTTTTTCCTGACCTTACGAATGGACTCCGGACAACAGTGGTCCGAATGCTCATGTGTTATCAGGAGAATATCTGCCTGATCCTCATATTCAATCACGCCCGGGATCGAATAAGGATCAATGTATACTACGCGACCCTGTCCCCTCAGAACGAAGCCAGCATGACCAAGCCATTCAATAGTTACATTTCCAATATTTGTACTGTTCACAAAAAACCCTCTGTTTGAAAGTGCCTATCAGTCCTATAATATGACTTGATAAGAACCTGATGTATCTTAAGATTGCGGTCCATGGTATGCGTATTGCACATCATTCATCCCAAAAAACAAAGAATAATGTCACATTTGAATAAAATCCAAGATACCCTAACAATATTTATATAGAATGGGTTACTGTATATACAGTATAGTGGAATGTAAAACATTATTTTTACATCCAATTTTAAAAAAATGGCATACACCTACGGAAGGGAGAAAATATGAAAATACGAGTAGTTAGTGACAAGGAAGAAATCAGCACGCTGAGCAATGATGAAGAAATAGTTCACCTTGCATTTAGACCATCCAACACCGACATATTTGAACTTGTTAAAAGATGCCCCAATGTAAAGGCACTGCACATCCCAAGTTCTTACAAACGAACCATATCCAAAGCAGCTAAGATGTATCTCGATATGGAAAATATTGACCTCCTGGAAGGAGACGTTTGGGGACACAGGAAAGACCTCAATGAATATTCAGAAGTCTCACAGAACGTCTACGACCGCATAACTGAGTACAAAGCAGAAGGAATTCCAGAGGAAGATATCATCGACAAGATGGTCAAGGAAACTAGACTAAGCGCTGAGTTTATCCGGTTCCTGGTAAAACAGGAATAAAAAAGAACAATATAAAGAATACCTATCTGACCAGTTCCGGCTGGTCGGATAAAATCATAATTTCATTTTTTTATAATAACATGCATTCGTCACGTCAGTCTCCGACCACCTGAACGATCAGGGACCTGGACCTGGGACGGTTATCGAGATCGATGCATATGATCTGCTGCCATGTTCCGAGGACGATGTCACCGTTTACAATGGGGAATGTCTCGCTCTGCCCTAGAAGAGATGCACGTACATGAGAATAACCGTTCCCGTCATGCCAACGCTCGTTATGCTTATAATTGATGTTATCCGGTGCCATACGTTGAAGAGCCTGTGTCAGGTCATGCACCAGACCGGACTCATACTCGATGGTCGTGATCCCCATGGTCGATCCTGGAGCAAAGACCACCACTATACCATTTGTGATACCAGAGGAATCAACAATGCTGCGCACATCACAGGTGATATCCAGGATATCCGTATTTCCCCGGGTCTCATATCGCAGATCCTGTGTATACACTGGCATAGGAACACCCATTCTGAATATCACTTATAGATAGCCAACTTCACACCGATGCCAGAAACCATCAACACAAACATCACGAGGGATGCCACAAATCCATAGCTTTGTGGTATCGTCTCAAATAGTGCTCCTGGTTTAGTCAACAAATTCACCATGATCAACATTGCTGTCAATACCAGTACTGATCCGATTGACAGACCTATTTCCATACTTTTTTTGCCCATATGGTTATTGATTGGGGAACTAGTACATCAAATTAACGCAATCCATGATGAGATATCCACAAAAATATGAATAAGAGTATCCGAAGTCATAAGTCATATAACTCATAAGTGTCAGATAAGGAAGAACATGACAGAGTTTGAAAGAGTGCTGGTACGATCGTTCAATAACTTTTTTGAGAAGGATAACATAAAAGGGATCGCACACAGACTCAAGCAACACCGCTTTACACCACAGTTCCTTGACGTGCTGGTGGATTCCCTGGATCCTGATTATTACCTGGGGATCGAATGTAAGAGTATATCTGTCGAAAAGGGAGCGAACGCGCTCTACTTTACCCAACATTTCACGGTTGATAAGAAAGGGGCACATCAGATCGACCGCATATCAGACTTCCTCCGACGGTCCGGACGAACAGGGTACCTTGTAGTTGAACTGCGCCGCGGCTCTGGTTGTACAAGGAAAGCACATATCATCCCGTGGAATGAACTGCATCAGCGATTCCACACGGATGGTGTTTTAAAGTATACTGTAGATGAGATACAGGATTATCCCGAAATACAGAGAAATGGGGAACAGTATGTCATCGATCCCATCAAATGGAGAGATGGGAAACGACTGCTCGGATGATGAACGATGGCGGCGCTGGATCGATCTTAAGCAGGATGAAAAACAGAAGATCATATCCGGCCTGATGCAGTATTGTATGCGTGCCGGCCTGCCTCCCTACAAGATCGAGAAGCTGATATGGGAAGTGTACCTGTTACTGAAGGAACGTGAGGGTACAGAGATGCGGGACGCATCAGAGTTCTCCACCCTCCTGAATGCTACCGCCCGGTATGACCACGCTGATGTGGGACTCGCGGTATGTATGGGAGACCGTGGTGATGCCTACGATTCCGCATGTGAGCTACTCGCTGAACATCGACGTAACCTTGTCAATGGGCTGATGTTCGTAAAGGAGAACGGTATCACTGAACTCAACAATCTGCAATACTTTGATGCAGGGTCCAGCATCAAGGAAACCATCGGTGGGATCATTGCCGGTATGAGCACCTCTGTGTCTGCCAACCGCAATAAACCGATCATCGCTTTTGCGAATACTGATGACGGTGTAAAGGTCTCAGCCCGGGGAACACAGGACCTGATACGAAAAGGAATTAACCTGTCCGTTGCCCTATCCAAGACATCCTCCGAGGTTGGTGGTGGTGGCGGAGGTCATGATATCGCCGCCGGTGCCACGATACCTGCCAGTGCGAAAGAAGAGTTCATCCATAAACTGGATGCTGTGATCGGCGAACAGATAGGAAGCACGAACATGGACGGCAACCATAGGAAGAACGCTTGAAGGAGCGTATCACACGAGATCCGCAATATAGCTCATCTCATTGATGTCGACCAGTGTGGACATTGCGCTGGTACGAATATCAAACCCCTGCTCCTTCATGATAGCCATGGGATTGGTACCACCAATCACAACTACCCCCAGATGGTCACGTTCCACAGGAACATCCAGGACCCTTGTATTCGGATCGCCCACTTCCATGATCCCACTGATACCGACATCCATCATATCAGCGAGAATACTGTTGATATCATCCCTGGCACTCAGGTGAACCTCACGCAGGTTTGCCAGTATCTTTCCTGAACCTGTGTGTAACATTTCAGTCACAGAAGTAATATCCTGCGACATCAGGACTTCCAGGCGATCAATGGTCGTACTCGCATATTTCAACACATCGGTGAACCTGACAGGGGTTCCATTCTTGATCTGGACCACGCCCCCCAGCTTGGGGTTTGTCATTATTCCGGCCTTTAGCAGCATACCGTCGATGGTAATACTGCACATGGTAGCAATCCCGATATCCCCCTTGCGTATCATCAGCCCGCCAATGGTCTCACCTGCATTCAGGACCTTCAGAAAAGGACTCACAGTCAAACCACTATTTACCGCCATATGAATGATATTAAGAGCATCGTCTAGATCACTGGCATTGATCATGGACAGGTTCACGATCATGTTACCTTCCATCGAACTGATGTCAAGCGTCGTCCTGAACATCATATCCTCGATACGGGATGATATGAACTGTAAATTATGAGACCTTTGCATTGATATAACCCTTTTTGCCGTTTTTCAGATAGATCGAACTATACCTATGCATTATAGCATCCATCCGCCATAAAGTATTCTACGGGATATGCTAAGATCCCTCAAAAAAGTATCCTGACGGAAACTCCTCAACGAAGTATCCTAACGGAAACCCCTCAACGGAGTATCCTAACGGAAACTCCTCAACGGAGTATCCTAACGGAAACTCCTCAACGGAGTATCCTGCTGAAGATATCCGTGAAATCGACGGGGGTTTTTAGGAATTCGAGTTTTTCAATGTCATGTACAAGCTCATACATGTCATTTCCACAGACTAGACCCAGTTCTGGCACGTCCAGTGGTTCAAGTTCCCGTATCGGTGGTACGTCGCCGTATAGAGGGTTCTTCATGAAACCATCCTCCAGTAGATAGTATGCACCACCTGACAGTTCTCTTATTGGATCATAGATCGAGGAAAAGTTCCGGCAGACCCAGTTCGCCATCTTGAGAGGAACATTGGACTGATTGATGGTGATGTGACCGTAGTTGGGGGGGATCAGCACTACATCGCCGGCCACTGCTCGGATCGTGATGACATCCAATACCGTTTTCGAGTCCATCTTCTGTAGAAGGTAGAGAGCCTCTCCCTCAAGTACCTGATATACCTCGGTGTATGACATGTCGGTTCCCGGAACAAAGGGATGATAATGTCCAGCGGTCTTGA
>JAIOTO010000109.1 GCA_021106765.1 Methanosarcinaceae archaeon | reverse complement strand
CCCGCTTCAGGGGTCAAGAGTATATTCACTTCCGTCCGTGGAACGATATCCAGGGTCGAATCTATCATAGCACCGGGCGAAACACCGTACAGATCGGTATAGTTGCTTGTATTCGCATGGCCACTCACAGTACCAATATACATAGTCACCAGGTCACCAGTATTCATCACCGGCTCCTCCTGTGAAAAGGATTCATCCTCATCACGGATCTTCTCCATCGTGAAGAAAGTCAAGATATTGTCATTACCATCGGTCGCACCTTCTATCATTTCCTGTAGATTTGCCGATGCACTGGATGAACTAAAAGCACTCATGTTCTCCCCATATAACTTCTCATTGTTGGCATACACCAGATCATTGGTATTAGAACCATCAGTGATAGTGATCACGATCTGGTTCATATCCACATCAGAACTACCAACATTTAATCCGATCTTCAGCTTAAGAAGATCAACGGTACTGGACAGGTTGGTACCTGAAAGGTTGTTCGCTCTGAGACCTTCAACGCTTTTTATCTGTATGTTGGATGATATTTCCTGGGTCGTCTGCTTACCAGTGGTCTGCGCTTTCTGTTGAAGCACCCCGGATGTCTGGATCAGTACAGCAGCAGCTACAGCAGCAACCAGCACCATCGCAATGAAGATGATGAGGGTACCGATACCTACCTGTGCACTGGTATCCTTCCTCATAAAAAGATGTTTGTTCGCTTTCATGTTACAATCCGCCTATTATCCAAATATTTAACATTAGGTACTATATATAGTAATTATCATACATATACTGTATGGTTTGAAATATCAAACTTCAAACGAGTAGATTTATATAATCGTAGCTCATGTAATCGCAGTTCATAAAATAATTGGGAAGAATACAGTAACGAATGCCATCTGTTAAACGGTCTGATCATATATGCAATTTAATACATACCCGACCGAATGCATGTATATTACACATAGCAGGAGATAGAAATGAGTACAGGACTTCTATTGAACATAACGATCTGTTTTGCAATAACAGTATCATCATTCACATTCGCATGGATGCTTTATCGCAGTAAAAATGAGCACAGTGAAAAAAGCTATCCTTCATTAAAGATGCTAGTGATACTGTGGATGCTCGTCGGATCAACGTATCTTCCCACAACGATACGGATGATAGCTGCTTACTTCAATAATCCCGAGATCGATCTGTTAATGTACAATCTTGCATCTGTGCCCTTTGCATTTGTTTCGGTACCGCTGGTATATTTCATCCTATATGTGATCGTGGGGGATAAAAATATAAGTGGATTCCTGTCAGCCACGTTTGCACTGTTCGGAGTTGTGTACCTTGGTTTCCTGTTCTCCAATGGGGTGATAGGACCAAACGTTACTGAGTGGTCATCCCTTTTTATGATCAACAGTGATATTGCGATCAATCTTTACCTGATAGGACTATTTGTGATCCCAACAGCCATGGTGATCGGTCTTCTTAGTCTCCTCATTCTCCGTCGACTTCCAAAAAAACTCCGTTATCGCACGACATTGCCATTAGTAGCGATCTCTTTTGTATTTGACTTCATGCTTACGGACTTCGTAACACTGGTAGATGAAATGCAACTCGCTGCACGAATATTCATACTGTTGGGCACCGTTCAGGCATATCTGGCCTATTTCCCACCAATGATGATCCAGGAAAAACTTGGGATCAAAGAGTACTCCTACGAGGTCTACAACGAAAGCAATGACGACGATGAGCAGGAGGTTAATGACGATGTCTGATGTCATCGATGTTAATCTTGAGAAGGAGATCGCTGAGTTTTATCAGTCCTTCGGCATAAATCAGGGCCCTGGAGATCTTCAATATCGCCTGATACTGAAAGTTCTTGAGATAAATGAAGGGAATATGGTGGAGTTCTCAGAGATCCGGCAATATACCGACCAGTTTGCAGATCGAGGAAGTATAGGAAGTAAGATGAAGACAGTGTTCCAGCTTGAAGGACTTGTGGATAAGGTGAAGCGAGGAGCATATACAATCACTGATAAGGGTTTAATAGCAGCCAGTTTCTTGAAGGAAACAGACTCTTTTTTCAAAAATACAAAGAAAACATACGAGATCCTCGAACGCATGCCATGACCCAAAAGAATATATATAATTGAAATTATGTACACTAATGTACAACTATGAACAATAATAATCATGTGCATTCGGTCGTTAACAAAATCCTGATATCTACACGTAAGCGGGTCCAGCAACTTGGTAGCGAGAACATTCTGCCGATAAGAACAACAAGAAACAGGAATTTGATCGCGTCCATAATTTCTGCAAAAACAAAAGGGCATGTACCTATCATTGCTGAAGTGAAACCAGCATCTCCGGGTAAGCCTATACGCGATCTATCGTCCGGGATGGCTGCATCCATAGCAGAAGAAATGGAGAGTGCGGGGGCTGCTGCTATATCAGTACTAACAGAGCCATATTTCTTCCACGGTTCTATCGAGAATCTTAAGCAAGTGAGGAAGAACACATCCATTCCCATTCTGCGCAAGGATTTTATTATTGATGAACTCCAGATGGACGAGATTGAAAGTGATATGATACTCCTGATAGCCGGTGTACTGGAAGAAAGACTTGACCATTTTGTATCATTGGCCCAGTCAAAAGGCTTTCAACCACTGGTAGAAGTACACAACATGGACGAACTTGCCAATGCTCTCGCAACATCGGCAATGATCATTGGGATCAATAACCGAAACCTCAGTACGCTTGAGATCGATCTGCAGACAACTGAAGAACTGATACCCATCATCAGGAAACATGACCGTACAAATGGGTGCAAGCATCTGATCATAAGCGAAAGTGGGGTCGATACCACTGACGATGTACGACGGTTGATGAATGCAGGAGCCGATGCATTGCTTATCGGGACTACGATCATGAAAGAAGATGACATATACGCCAGGACTAAAGAACTGGTTGAGGCACTTCTGCAAGAAGATCCTCGCTAACATTCGGGTTGGCTTGAGCACATAATTATAACTATACACTATAAAGAACTGAAATGGAGTATAATATGACAACATCGATCTATTATGGAAAATACGGAGGACAGTTCGTACCAGAAGTATTGATGCCTGCTATTGACGAACTGGAAAAAGGATACGAAAAATACCGGAATGATCCTGATTTCCTGAAAGAACTTGAATACTACCTAAAAGACTTTGCAGGACGGCAGACACCACTATACTTTGCCAAAAATCTCAGTGAGAAATACGGCATTCGCATCTACCTGAAACGTGAAGATCTTGTCCATGGAGGTGCACACAAACTGAACAATACTATCGGACAGGCACTTCTTGCAAAGTTCATGGGTAAAACACGGCTGGTCGCTGAAACAGGGGCCGGACAACATGGTACAGCGACAGCGATGGCGGGTGCGAACATGGGATTCGACACGACCGTCTATATGGGAGCCAAGGACATTGGCCGCCAGCATATGAATGTCTACCGAATGGAACTTATGGGTGCAGAGGTGCGACCTGTGGAATCTGGATCACGGACCCTGAAGGATGCCATCAACGAGGCCCTTCGTGACTGGGTCACCAATGTCGAGGACACCCATTACCTGATAGGGTCTGTGGTTGGCCCGCATCCGTATCCGATGATCGTGAGGGATTTCCAGTGCGTTATTGGAAATGAGGTGCGGAAGCAGATCATGGAGAAGGAAGGAAGGTTTCCGGATTCAATTGTCGCCTGTACAGGAGGAGGCAGCAATGCGATGGGAATATTCTACCCGTTCCTGGACGATGATGTAAGGCTATTTGCGGTGGAAGCAGGAGGGAGTGGAATGAAAACTACAGATAAAGCGGCGTTGCACTCTGCTTCGTTATGTACTGGAGAGGATGGGGTCCTGCATGGTGCCAGAACGAGGATATTACAAAACCCATACGGACAGATACTGGAATCCAGTTCAATATCCGCAGGACTTGACTATTCCGGTGTTGGGCCGGAACTGGCACACCTTTCCGATACCGGGCGTCTTGAGCCACGCAGTGTGAACGATGACGAGGCTCTGGAAGCATTTCATGAACTGTGTCGTCTGGAAGGTATCATACCGGCACTGGAGTCCT
>JAIOTO010000024.1 GCA_021106765.1 Methanosarcinaceae archaeon | reverse complement strand
TGTGGCACGGCATGAAAAAGCTGTTACCAAACTGAACCCACTGCAGGATGGCGTTAAAAATGGCAAGATTACACAATCCTATGTTCTATTTCGGTATTATGGGAGGAATTTTGATCTTTTCGGGCATTGTCACGGGTACCTATGTGGTGACCGAATGGTTTCAGGGGACCACCCGCATACCGATGACGATCCTCACTACCCTTCTTGTGCTTACAGGATTCCAGATGTTTATATTCGGGATATTGAGTGACCTTATTGTGTCACTCCATCGGGAGACGATGCGCTCTATTCGAAAGAATGAAGAATAATCGATCACCCCCTGAGTAAGCTTATTTTCAATATAAACAACTAAACTTGTTATACGAGACCGTGCGGGGTTAAGACCATACCCTGTGGTTGCGATCAATATTGTACGGGTATACAATTTGTATATGGTCTCCGATTGCTTTTTTTTTGAATATTGACATCTGGTAGAATGCACTTGATCCCACGTGACATGATGTTAAACCTCAATTTTGCTTTACATCAAGTCAAGTTGATTTTTTGATAATACTTATATAAAATATCATCTTTTTAGCGATATCAATTAAGAGGTATAGATCATGGCACTTGTCACAGATGCAAAAAATGGCATAATCACAGAAGAAATGAAGACCGTCGCCAAATTTGAGGGGCTTGATCCCGAATTCATTCGACGAGGTATCGCAGCAGGCAGGATCGTTATCCCAACATCCCCATATAGGGATGTCCAGCTATGTGGTTTGGGAGAAGGACTTACCACAAAGGTAAATGCATCGATCGGTTCATCATCCGATATATCCAGTGTGGATATGGAGATCGAAAAAGCACAGGCTGCAGAGGCTGCAGGTGCGGACACCCTGATGGAACTGGGCACCGGAGGCGACTTCCTGGAGATGCGAAAGAGGGTCATTGACTCGATCTCACTTTCAGTAGGATCGGTACCCCTGTATCAGGCATTCATTGAGGCTGCCAACAAATACGGGTCCATAGTGGACATGAAGGAGGATGACCTTTTCAAGGCAACCGCAGACCAGGCAAAACTGGGTACCAATTTCATGGCCATCCACACCGGTATTAACAATATTGTTCTTGACCGGCTTAAGAAACATGGCCGCTATGGCGGACTATGCTCCCGCGGTGGCGCATTCATGACCTCATGGATGTTACACAACGAGAAGGAAAATCCCCTGTACAGCGAGTTCGATTATCTCTGTGAGATCCTCAAAGAACACGATGTGGTACTGTCCACAGGTAATGGAATGCGTGCAGGAGCCATTCATGATGCTACCGACAGGGCACAGGTCCAGGAACTTATCATCAACTCCGAATGCGCACAGATCGCCCACGACAAATATGACCTGCAAGTCATTGTGGAAGGTCCGGGCCATGTTCCACTGGACGAGGTCGAGATGAACGTCAAGCTCATGAAGTCCATGAGTGGTCGCAAACCATTCTACATGCTCGGGCCACTGGTAACCGACATATCCCCGGGACGCGATCACATCGTAACAGCGATCGGTGCATCCGCATCAGCAGCGGCAGGCTGTGACTTCCTGTGCTATGTGACACCCGCTGAGCATCTGGCGTTGCCAAACAAAGCAGACGTCATCGAAGGTGTAAAAACATCCAAGATAGCGGCACATGTGGGCGACATGGTCAAACTGGGCAAGCGTGACGAGGACCTTGCTATGGCCCGTGCACGCTGCAATCTTGACTGGGAGGAGATGTACAAACATGCCCTTGATCCGGAATATGCAAGACAGATCAGGGACAGCAGATCCCCTGAGGACACCGATGCCTGCACCATGTGCGGTAACTTCTGTGCCCTGAAGATCGTGAACCAGAACTACGATCTCGCAAAGTAATGCCACTGGCATTACTTCCTTTTTTCCGTTTTTGTTCGCGTGTACGTCACAGGTATTGGGATCGTACATCGTATGGTCGGTGAGTATTTGATACGGACGACCAGTTAACAGTACTTTTATTCGTGTTTTTAGATACTGATGGAACGTAGCAGATATATATAGTAGAAACACGATAATATTTCTAACTGTAATTAAGCGTTATCTGAGGGGCAATGGCTGCAACAAAAAGGTATCGACATAACATATCCAACCGATCACTATTCAAAAATGAGAGGGCAGTATCCGATGTGGTCGGAAGCATCATGATGGTCACGATCACAGTGATCATGGCAACTGTTGTAGCTACTGCCATCTTCAGTATGAAGCCACCTGTCGATGTACCGCATGTGAGCATCGAGATCACGGAAAACGGATCCCATGTTGATCTTATCCACATGGGCGGGGAACCGCTGGACACCTCCAAGCTCAATTTCATGGTGGAGGGGGTCCCTGTGAACATCAATACCAGCTCCCCGATCAACATTACCGAAGATTGGACCATTGGCACCACGATCATACTGGATACCAATAACACTATAGTAAAGATCGTCCACCGGCCTTCAAAGGAGCTGTTGACATGAAACGACTGTTGTCTGATGAGAAAGCGGTATCTGTAGTAGTGGGATCGATACTGGTACTGGCAATTCTCGTGACGTTCATGTCGGTCGTAGCATCCACATGGGTACCGATCTATGAAGGGAATGATGAGGCACAGCACAGTGACCAAACGTATAATTCATTCTTGAAAATAACAAAACAGATACAAAATGCAGATGAATATCCGGAAAGTACAACATTTGGCCTTGGTACCGAAGGATCAGCGTTCATTGCAAGATCGAATTCTGTGGGCTCTTTAGAATTGAACGACACCGAGAGCGTGATGTTCATTACGACAAACCTGACAATGGACATATCAGCTTCAGATATGGGATATGG
>JAIOTO010000127.1 GCA_021106765.1 Methanosarcinaceae archaeon | reverse complement strand
ATCATTAAATATCTGCCATCAAACACATGCAATCAAGTGATCAAATGAACATACTCGAAACCGCAGAACGCATCGTTCAGGAAGGTCCCATATGCGACCACTGTATGGGCCGTCAGTTCGCGAAACTATCCACCGGTCTTTCCAATGACCAGAGGGGACGGTCAGTGAAGCTCTCCCTGGTTATGGATGCCGATCGTCGGTCCAAGGAGGATAATGATGACGGTTTCCTCAAAGAGCTGGCACCGAGCAGCCAGTATGCCCGGAATGTTCTGAAGATGAAGGGCAAAGATGAGAAATGCTGGGTGTGTCTGGGGCTGTTCGAGCAGCTCGATGAATGGGCCGAACGTGCAGTGGCTGCCATTGGCGATCTCGAGTATTCCTCCTTCCTGGTGGGTACCCTGGTAAGCGGTCTGCTTGCCGAGAACGAGGAGATCCTGTGGGCTGAGTCTGGCACGGTACACGCTGAGCAACTGAAATCGGAGCTTAATCGTGAAGTGGGAAAACGGATAGCTGCAAAGACAGGCAAGGACGTGGACCTTGTTCAGCCGGATATTGTCGTGACTCTGGACCTTACTGAGGGGGATGTCACACTACAGATACGTTCGGTCTATCTTTTTGGACGATACCGCAAACTGGTACGCGGCATACCTCAGACGCGCTGGCCCTGCCGCAACTGTCGGGGAAGAGGTTGTGAGAAGTGCAATTTCACCGGTAAACAGTACCCTGAGTCTGTGGACGAACTGATCCGTGAGCCTGTGATACAGGCTGCCGCTTGCAAAGATACGAAGTTCCATGGGGCAGGCCGTGAGGACATCGATGCAAAGATGCTGGGTACCGGTCGCCCGTTCGTTGTGGAGGCAGTTGCTCCTGCGCATCGCAGTTTCAATGTCGCTGAGGTAGAACGCCAGATCAACGAAGGAGCTGCCGGCAAGGTCGAAATAGAGGGTTTGAGCTTTGTCTCAAAAGATGTGATCGAAACCATCAAGACCTCAAAGGCGGATAAAGTTTATAACCTTAAAGTTACATTCAGTGACCCTGTTCCAGAAGAAATACTTACATCTGCCATTGGACAGCTGGTAGGTGCGCAGATAAACCAGAGAACACCGCAGCGGGTATCACACAGAAGGGCCGATCTCGTCCGCAAGCGTCAGGTTCATGGAATGGAGCTCATCGACCTGCATGATGATCATGTAATGATCACAGTACATTGTGAAGGTGGATTATATGTCAAAGAACTGATCTCCGGGGATGAAGGGCGCACAGTACCAAGTCTCACGGATCTGATCAATATTCAGGCTACAGTTCTTGAGCTTGATGTAGTAGATGTGAAATTATGATCACATTGATCTGGTGAATAAAAACAAATTAAATAATGATCATTAACATATCCCAATTATATATAATGGAGGAAAAATTATGCCAACATCTCATGGTGAACGATCCGGTACAAGGCACAAGTTGAAAAATAGAGTAAGGGAAAGAGGGCTTTCCCCGGTAAGCAAGGCGATCCAGGATTTCGATGAGGGACAGATGGTCCACATCGATCTTGATCCCAGCGTACAGAAAGGCATGCCAAATCCAAAGTTTCAGGGCAAGACCGGAAAGGTAATGGGAATTCGTGGAAGGGCTTATATTTTGAAAGTAAGGGATGGCAATTCCATGAAAGAGGTCATCTCTTTACCACAGCATCTCAAACCACAGAAATACTAAAATATTACCACTGGGCATGGATGCGGGATATTTGTCCCGCAGGCCCAGGTTTGGCCATATTTGGCCTACATCGATAGTTATATCTGTCTGATAGGCATTACTGATGTATATTCATCTGCGGCAGTGCGTATGCAGTGCTATTAATGCAATAGCGCGCCAAAAATGACATACTGCATCACAGTCCAAGTTCAAGAAGAGTGTATCCAATGATAGTCAAAGAAGTTCTGAATGAAGAGTTACTGACAATATCCGAAGTAAAGGAAGTGCTCCACGGGATTATGGATGAGCGCACCGAGCTCGGCGAAGAGCTTGGATATGAGCTCCGCAAGGCGGTCAACCATGTGAGCATGTTCTCAAAGACCAGCGCAGCGAAATCTAGAGAACTTGTGGATAAACTGCTTGAATTTGAGAAAATGAAACCCGAGATAGCTTTGAGGATCGCTGATATCATGCCGATGTCAAGGGATGAGCTCAGGTCTCTGTATGCAAAGGAAAGATACACCTTGTCCGACGAAGAACTGGATGGGATGTTGAGTCTGGTACTTGAAGCAACTGAATAACATTTAAAATATGGTTTCAACAATCTGATCTCATTGTATTAGAATAAAAATATATACTCACATTACTCCGACTGTAAGGACGTTTTTCTTTTTTGAAGAATTGGGTTCTATGGGAGTATCAAGTACTGTAGGTTGAATTACCATAAATTGAATTATTATAGATTAAATTACAGAGGTTGAATTACTGGAGGTTTACTTATGACGGCAAAGGATAAACAATCTGAGAAAGAGGAATACGCATGGGTTATCGATTATTTACCATATGGCAATCCAACAGATAATCGTCCTGGTTATCAGAAAAAACCTCTTGTCCAGGCAATGGGAGATACGCATTTTGTATTAATGGAACTTGTCCCCAAGCTCAATGCAAATCCACAGATCCATTCCCGCGTATATATCGGGGACGGTGACCGGGATGAGATAGATCATGTGAAGCACCGGATACATTACAATGATCTCAGTCACGGTGCACAGCTTGAACTGCCTTTTGTGATCGAAGAATGTGTTAAACAATTGGAAGGGACTTTCGTTAAGTTCTTCAATGATGCCCACCCCATCACATCACGCCAGCATATGTTAGAGCTTCTTCCCGGGATCGGCAAGAAGTTGATGTGGGCGATCATCGAGGAAAAGAAGAAAGGGGATTTCAAGGACTTCCAGGACCTGCATGATCGTGTGGGTGGAGTGCATACTCCGGAAAAGGTATTGGCAAATCGCATAATGGAAGAACTTAAGGATGATAATATCAAATATCGTTTGTTCACCACTACCATGCGTCGCCCGAGGCGCGACTAATTGAAGGTGTAGATGGTTTGGTACGATCCCTTCTTATGAAGTATGGTATCCAGGGCGGATATCATGACCAACATTTTTTGATCGATGAGGAATTGCTTGATCGCATAGTGGACTCTGCCGATCTGTGTCAGCAGGATACTGTCCTTGAGATAGGGGGTGGGATCGGAAATCTCACTGAAAGGATCGCCAAACACGCAGGTTCGGTCATTGTCATAGAGCTCGACCAACGTCTTGTCGATGTCCTGCATGACCGTTTTGATAATTGTTCTAACGTGGAGATCATACATGCCGATGTGCTGGATATCGATCTTCCGGATTTTAACAAAGTGGTCGCCAACCTGCCCTACTCGATATCCTCTCCGATAACTTTCAAGCTCTTCAAAAAAGGGTTCGAACTCGGAATATTGATGTATCAGTATGAGTTCGCAGCTCGTATGATAGCACCAGCCGGCTCCAGCGAATACAGCCGTCTGTCCGTCAATGCACAATACTTTGCAGATGTATCCTTGCTCATGAAGATCCCTCCATCTGCATTCTCACCTCAACCGCAGGTTTGGTCTGCTGTTGTGGAGGTCCAACCCCGACCGGCTCCGTATGAGGTGACGGATGAGGACTTCTTCCTGACATTCACCACTGCAGTATTCAACCAGCGCCGCAAGAAACTGAAGAATGCCATAATTCGATCGAACCATTTGTTAAAGGTTGCAAGCATAGATCAAGTTGTATCCCACCTGGCCGCAGATATGCTCTCGCGACGGGCCGAGGAACTGCAACCTCAGGAACTGGCCGACCTTGCGAACCACATACTAGCATTGAAAGATCAGATCTAGGTGCGGTAATGGTCCACATAGAGTATCGCAACACCCGGATAAACCTTGCAGATGATGTCTATAATCCTGCCGAGGACT
>JAIOTO010000011.1 GCA_021106765.1 Methanosarcinaceae archaeon | reverse complement strand
AGTAATCGCTCTTTCTTATTCGACATTTCAATATTTGTCGGGTTTTCATAGTGACATATACGTATAGGGAAAAGATATTATTGCAGCATGTCCTTTTGCACCGTTTCTTCCATATATTAAATACCTCGAATGAATTCGCCCCCCTAGTCTCAATAAAAAAATTCCAGATATAAATAAAATGAGGCTAAAAGTTATATCCATATATGTAGTAGCTGTGTAGAAAGAGAGATACAAAATGATATTAGGAAATAATGACATTTCCGGCCTCAGTAACCGCATCAATCGTAGGGGAGAGCTCATGGCGCTTGACATCGCAAAAACCCTGAACGAACTAAAGGAGCAGTGTTCAAATGATGAAGAAGTATTCGCCATCAATATGACCCTTAGCGTTCTTGCAAAAAAGGTCAAAGATGAGGAGTCCGTGAAGCATATTGAAACCATGAGTAAATTATTTGATACCCAGTATGCAGACCCTTTTGTGAAGCTCAATGAAAACCGCAAAAAACAGTTGTTGAACCTCTGCAAATATGTAGAGGACATATATTCAACTATCCTTATACATACCGATGAAAGTACTGCGGATTATCCGGTATCTTCCGTTTCATCATCTGAAAACGATCCAATTAACCATCAAGTAACTGAACCCAATGGTAATAACATTGAGTTGTTATGTTCGGTTTGCCAGAATGGCATTGATTCTTCCAATAAATCCCTGGTGTGCAAGGTATGTGGAGTACATTTTTGCAGCACCTGCGAAGGCTGGTTCCGTGAAGAGCGCAAACGTGGTCAACCTCCGCTCTGTGAATCTTGTTTCAATTCCGAGCAGGAGCTTTTGAGGAAACAACAGGAAGAGGAAGCAAGACTCAGGAAAGAAGCAGATGAAAAGCTTGAGCGTGAACGCAAGGAAGCTGAAGAGCAGGAGCGTTTGAGGAAACAACAGGAAGAGGAAGCAAGATTAAAGAAAGAAGCCGAAGAATGTGAGAAAAAGAAGCTCACCAATTCCATTGGTATGGAGTTCATCAAAATTCCTTCAGGCGAGTTTAACATGGGTTCACCGGATACTGAATCGGATAGAGATAATAATGAAGGTCCTGTCCACAGGGTAACCATTGGGGAAACATTCTATCTCGGTAAATATCCAGTTACCCAAAAACAATGGAAGGCTGTGATGGGCAACAATCCATCGAATTTCAAAGGTGATGACAGACCTGTGGAGAAAGTTTCATGGGATGCTGTTCAGGATTTCATCAACATACTGAATGAGAAAGAAGGTACATATGAATACTGTCTTCCTTCCGAGGCTGAATGGGAGTATGCATGCCGAGCAGGAACAACTACCAGATATTCCTTTGGTGATGCGCAGTCAAAGCTGCGTGAGTATGCCTGGTATGATAAAAACTCTGGAAGTGAAACACATCCCGTGGGTAAAAAGAAACCCAATCCCTGGGGTTTGTATGACATGCATGGCAATGTTTGGGAATGGGTACAGGATGAGTGGCATGCTGACTATGATGATGCTCCTGATGACGGGAGTTCTTGGGAAGATGATAAAAGCTCCTACCGGGTCGCTCGGGGCGGTGGCTGGTTCAATGTCTCCAGTTCCTGCCGTTCTGCAAACCGCGGCAACTGCGACCCCGGCTTCGGCGACAGCGGCCTTGGGTTCCGTCTTCTGAGGAAAATATAACTACTTTCCCTCTTTACCCCTTTACCACTTACGAGCAGTTGGAGAAAGACAGTTGTAGGCTGAGCCCGAGCATGTGCGTGCGTAGCCGCACAGGTGAGGTGCGAAGCCAGCTGGACTGTAAAAGGTGTGTATCCCAACTTTGATAGTTTTTACCCTTTTCTCTATACATACCTGCCCACTGAATTTCGTACAATTCTTGTATCCAGATATATCTATTGAATATATTGTGCAATTACGGAACTCAAATTTATGTAAATCTATGTATATCCGTTTGTTCAGTATCTGAAAATCTAACGCACAGATGCCAGATATAGAGTTCTTACACTAAATCGAATATATGGATAGGTATACAAATAAGAAGAATATACTAAATAAAAAAAGCTACAAATCCTGATCTACAGCAAAAAAGGTTGTGGAAATGGGATTAAGGATCTTAATCCCATTTGCCATTACGTTGAAAGTTCATTTAGACTTTTTCGCCAAATGCGAACTTTCACAGTACTTTTGTTACTTTAATTGTGACCTCATCGCCTACGGATGTGTCTGGTATAAAGATTACAAATCCTTCTACTCTTCCGATTCCATCGCCCTCTTTTGCAATGTCTTCGATCGTTACGTCATATGTTTCTCCAGCTTCTACCGGAGCAGTTGGTTCCATTCTATCAAACAAATATTTCACGTCCTTAGTAATATCGGCTTACAAATGAATCCACGATCATGGTAAACATAATTGAAAAAAGAAGTATAGTTTAAATATACACCATTTAATCCACTACGTTATTCTGAAAGTTTCATCTTTGAATGCACGTTAACTCTATTCACACAGTTATTGTATATAAGAGTGTTGATTGTGTCATGGTATTGTTCTTGGTATTGCTGAGATCATAGCTGTTACTTATGGCTGTAGATATCTCAGATCAACATGTAATCCGGATACATGGATCAGCGATACGAGTATTAGATCGTTCAATGGGGACAGGACACCAGATGTTGTGCCTGTTGTCCATATAATTATGTGCGAATACTCTAAAATTTGTGTAGATTTGTATGCATCCGTGTACATGTGTATCATGAAAACTAAATACACGTACAAGTAAGGGTGTTGTTCTTTCAATAAGAAAAGTCTGGGGAATATATGAATAAAGTGAGAATACGTCCTTTAACAGAAATAAATAATTATGGAAATGGGATTAAGGATTTTAATCCCATTTGCCATTACGTTGAAAGTCCATTTAGACTTTTTCGCCAAATGCGAACTTTCTCAGTACTTTTGTTATTTTTATTGTGACCTCATCGCCTACGGATGTGTCTGGTATAAAGACTACAAATCCTTCTACTCTTCCGATTCCATCGCCTTCTCTTGCAATGTCTTCGATCGTTACGTCATATGTTTCTCCAGTTTCTACCGGAGCATTTGGTTCCATTCTATCAAACAAATATTTCACGTCCTTAGTAATATCGGCTTACAACATGAATTCACGATCATGGTAAACATAATTGAGAAAAGAAGTATGATCTGAACATACACCATTTAATCTACTACGTTATTCTGAAAGTTCCATCTTTGAAAGCACGTGATCCTATCCATACATCTATTATATATAAGAGTGTTGATTGTGTCATGGTGTTGTTGTTTTACTGTTGAGATCACATAGCTGTTGCTCATGATCGATGCCTGTAGATATTATCGGCGGGCAAGATCTGCTCAATGATGGAAAAAAGCAAATATCGATACTTATATTGGGGGGCACGTAGTTAATGTTCAGTATTCAGATCAAAGCAGAATTGATAATGATCATTGGGATATGAGTTGAATAGATGTACAATATTATAGCCGTAGATATCTCTGGCCGGCATCTGATGGGGGAGCAGTATTTCATGGTATGTGCTGCGGTGACATTATCTGTTTCTGCCAGCCAGATACGTCGAGTAGGCGAGATGAATATTAAGTCGTTCAACAGGGACAGAGCACCAGATGTTGATTATGTTGTCCAGATGATCGAGGATACCGTGGATGGACTGAACACTGATGCAACTATCGTTGTTGAGAAAGGGGATCTTTACAATCAGCCAGAATGGTTATCAAAGATCATGTTCTCCCAGGATCTCAAATATCCCGAATCATTGAGTGAACGGCTTGGTATCGAGATCGCTCATCATGTATCATTAAGTTCAAGAAGACTTTTGATACGGAAATTTGGTATTGAATAATTGGTAGATACCTTTCGATCCAATATGAGACGATAATTTAGATATCCCGACAGATCGATCCTTCAAACGATCAGTTGTTAAATAGGTACAGGTCCCAAGCATATGTGTGTGTATGTGTGTTGCAGATGTAGATAATAGGTGTCATATGAAAAATGTAATCCTTGTACAACGAAGAGATCCCCGGAGTGATGATGAAGATAACCAGATCAAGTTCCTGGAACTAGAAGAACTGGCACGTTCAAATGACTACCGTGTGGTTGGTGAGGTTATACAGTATCGATTCCCGGACCGCAAATGTCAGATCGGTCAGGGAAAGGTTGAGGAGCTAATAGCTCTCATACGTGAGAAGGCAGCAGAAAAGGTCATATTTTATAATCAGCTCAACAGCACACAAATATATAATATCTCTGAGGCCTGCCAATGTGAGGTGATCGACAAGTTCCAGTTGATCCTGGAGATATTTGCGACACGGGCAACCACCAATCGTTCGAAGCTTCAGGTGGAACTTGCCCAACTGAGATATGAGCTACCCAAGGCAAGGATGCTTGTATCACTGTTAAAGAAAGAGGAACGTCCTGGTTTTATGGGTCTTGGGGGTTATGAGGATTCCTATGAACAGGATATCAAGAAACGGATCAGTCGTATAAATAAAGAACTGGGTGCGAGTCTCAGGGACGATGAGGCGCTCAGGACATTTAGGCATGAGAAGGGGTTTTCTCTTGTTGCCCTGGCAGGATATACCAACGCAGGTAAGAGCACGCTTTTTCGGACACTGGTCCATGAAGATGTTCCTGTTGAGAACATGCTCTTCACCACGCTTTTGCCCACAACCCGTTCACTAACGATCAACAAACGGCGCATGTTGCTTACCGATACTGTGGGTTTCATCGAGGATCTCCCTCATTGGATGGTGGATGCTTTCAGATCAACGCTTGAAGGGGTCTTTCTTGCAGATGTGATACTGCTGGTGGCAGATATAAGTGAACCAGCACCGCTCATCCGCAAAAAGCTTGCCGTATGTCATGACATCTTCTGGGAACAACTCGAAAATGCATCCATCATCACTGTCCTTAATAAGGCGGACAGGATCAGCGAGGAACAGGTTCAGATGCGCCTTGATCAAATAGGTTATCTTGCCCCGAATCCAGTGGTGATCTCCGCAAAGGCATCCTTCGGCATAGATACCCTTAAAGAGACGATATTCCAAAAGCTACCGATATGGGAGTATTTGCGGCTATCCCTGCCAATGTCAGAGGAAGGGATGTCTGTGGTTTCATGGCTATTTGATGAAGGTCTCGTTCACAATATCGATTATGGTGATACCATTGTGATGGATATCGAGGCCCGCCATGAGATCATCAGCAGAGCAGAGTCACTTGAGCAGGAATTGTGGGATTCATCCTCTTCTCTTTGAGGGATGTGGCGCAAACACAAACACAACGCACAATTCCAAATATTTATTAAGCTATGAGCCATCAGGATTAGCATGCGTTTTGATCTTCATGTCCACTCATGCTTTTCAAAGGATAGCGATGCAGATCCGGATTCCATCATAAAATGGGCTCAGCACAATGGTCTGGACGGTTTTGCGATCTGTGATCATGATACTGTAGAAGGGGGAATTGCCTGCATCAAGCGGGCAGAGGAGATCGGTTCACAATTGATGATAATACCCGGCACCGAGGTTACATCCTCAGAAGGGCATATCCTTGTTCTTGGGGTAACGGAGAACATCGAACCGGGCATGACAGCAAAGCAAACGATCGAGCGAGCACATCAGCTGGGTGGTCTGGTAATTATTCCTCATCCTTTCAAGATCACATCCCATGGAATAGGATACATTGATGGTCTTGATGCAGATGCGGTGGAAGTGTTAAACTCACGCTGCGTGACCTCGGGTCCCAATACGAAAGCACAACAAGCAGCAGCAGATCTGAATCTTCCTCAGGTCGGTGGCAGTGATGCGCATGAGGCACGTATGGTAGGTTGTACATACACCGAGATCGACGCAGCCGAGAACACGCTGGATTCGGTGTTTGATGCTATACGCAAAGGACATGTCTCTGCAGGAGGAAAACTGACCCCGATGCGTTTCGTGATCAAGCAGATGGTTAAGGGCGCAGCAAAGAAGGTTAGAAGAGGCCTGCGGATCTGATCGGCTGTTCATTCCAGATACTCTTCATTGAACATTTTCACACTTAAAAGGAAGGCTGAGAGGATCAGTGGACCTACAACGATCCCTATGAGGCCAAATAGGTAGACCCCTACAAAGATCCCGAGCAGGGATATGAATGGATGCATTGCCCCCACTTTCTTCTGTATGAATGGTCGCAGGAAATTATCGACGTTGCTGATAATTATTCCGGCGATCAGGATGGCAATGCCTCCTCTGTAATCATGTTGTATCAACTGTATGGCAACTGCAGGGACCCATACAAAGGGTGCACCCACCACAGGCATGAACGAGAGGATAGCCGTAATAAAGCCCCATAGCAGAGCACCTTCTATGCCCAAGAGGTAGAAAGTGACTGCCAGCAGGCCACCCTGGATCAATGCGATGAGCAGAGTGGCGATGATGGTGGAATGGATAACGTTCTTCAGCTCTCGCATCAGGATCTCTGTGTTCTCTTTACTAAAAGGGATGATCTGTGATGTTCTCTGTCTGAGCTCAATATCATCTGAGGTGAAGAGGTAGTAAAGCAAGAAGACCATGATCATGAGTCCTACTATCAGGCTGCCCGCATTCTGTATTGTACTCAGTAGCATCTTACTTACGAACGAGCTGATCAGCGATATCAATTCTACGATCTTTTCTTCGAGGTCGATGGATGGTACAACGTCCTCGATCTTGTCAGCATACTGATAGATGAGATCAAGGTTCGATATGATGGCATCAATGGCACCCTGTGTCTGGTTGACGATGGCCACGAAAATGAAATAAAGGGGGATGAGTACAAGGATCACTGATAGGGCGATCACACCAAGAGCAGCAATATCCTTGCGGATCTTTCCGCGTTCAACGAGGACCCGATATACTGGTTTGAAGATCACGTATAGTATGAATGCTGCAAAAAAAGCTTCTATGTAGGGTAAAAGTGCATAGCTAAGAACGACCGCCAGTATTGTGATGCATAGGAGGGCGAGCACCATCCGGGTGTTTTGATTGCTTATCATCGGTATCAGTTCAGTGTTGCTGCATGGGTATATACATCAAAGTGTGGATATAAGACTGTACGATCTGATCAGGCATAACGATCACATCTTGATCCTGCCAATGTCGATATATTCAATGCCATTTCGTCCATTGACCGCAAATAACATCCTTTTTCGTACACTGTTTGCAAGACGTATCGCCCTGGACATCACAGGAAGGGTAAACTCATGTTCTTCGGCAATGGAATGGATGAGGTATTCAGAGTGTGGAATTTTCGAAGGGGACTGTATCTGATCATATACACGGAAATGTGTCCCGAACTTGAAGCCTGTTTTCGCCACCATTTTACGGTTTCTGATATCCTCATACACGTTGTATTTTTGTAGGAATTCCGGTTCGATCTCGGAAGCCTTTTGTATAAAATCTTCAAAATCCATTATCTTCCCGGCGCGGTCCGACATCTCGATGATGCTATTTTTCATCAGGAATCCCCCCTCTACAAGGGAGAGTTGCAGGCGTTCGCTGTCCAGCAGTTTTCCGTAGAGTCCATTTTCATACAGTGTATGTGACGGTTCACCATCCCACAACACAACCCTATCTTCCAGGAATGTCGCATTGGCATGGATATTTGGATATATTGCCTCCATTGCACCCTGTGGTTTATTTCTCGCTACTTCATAATATGTAATATCACTATCTTCGTCCACCACTGCCAGTATCATCTGCTTTCTGACATTCTCTGCGGCGTTGAGATAGTGTAACAATTCCTCAAGTGGCAATGGTACCCTTTCGGACTGCACATGGACAAAACTCCTGGCAGGTGTCTTTCCCGGATGTCCGCCTCGTGGATATACTCGCAGATCGGTGACGGAGGACTGGACGTAGAATCCACGCTCTCGCAGGTCCCGATACACGATATACTTCAGTTCGAAGTATTTCTGACGCATGGACGCTATCTTGAAAAGACCAGCAAAATCCATCATGTGTCCGTCCAGTTCGATCTCAAGCCTATTGCGGGACAGGAGATAGACGGCTTCTACCAGTGCCAGCTCAAGGCCATCCTTCTTAGGACGACCGTAATATCCGGTATTGTACAGTTCATTCATGGCCTGCTTATCTGCGCGGACCCTGTCATTGATCAATTTACCTATCAAATCATTTCACCCTGTAAAGCTTGCAGGTTAAAGTTAAAGTTAAAGTTCAGTTTCAAGTGGAGCATAGGGTGTCCAAACTACTTAGATGTATATGAGTGTATACCACTTGTTCATAACGATTCAATAACCACGAAATCATCGGGTTTCAGGATGATCTTGCTGATATTGTGCCATGCGACAAGCATTGGTGAACATTCCATATCAGAAGGTATGAAATATATTCCAAAATCATCATATTCCACGATCGTCCCTATCCCATATTTGCATGGTTCCATCTCGATCATGACATTTTCACCAACGAATTTATCGAATACTTTCAGGTCCATGGATATATGCTCCCGATGTTATCTAACTATGAAATACACAATCCAATTATAATTATCTTGTGCACATGGGATTATCTCGCTCATCGGTGTTCGATGATAAAATCAACGAACGATGTTGCGAATTCCCGATACGACACGGCTTCCAGATGAGCGTATGACCCCATTGTATTATCAACTGTCAGGCCGTCCCAACCATCACGTATTCCGACACCTCTGGAAAGCTTGATGGAAAACTTTGCATCGGATGGCAGTTCGGAGATCTCTGAATGGTGGAACTCATGTCCTTTGAACGAGTTGCCCGCCTTACCTATAATGGAATTTTGGGCAAGACTACCATTGTTGTAGCTCACAACCCGTGTGTGTCCCATCAGGGAATGGCCAGGAAGTGCTCCTACCATGTCATGAGTGGCCTCCGGCATCTCTGCCATATGGTATGTTCCTTTACCCTTTACGCCTGTAGTCAGTTTCCGGGTAAGGTACATTAATCCACCACATTCGGCATAAATTGGGAGACCGTTGTGTGATGCTTCCAGGATATCCGTCCGCATGGTCTCATTAGTTTCCAGTTCCGAGGCAAAGAGCTCCGGGTATCCACCTCCAAGATACAGCCCGTCCACATCCGGAAGATGATTGTCATGTATGGGACTGAAATACTTGATTCTGGCACCGGCCATTTCTAGGAGTTCGATGTTGTTATGGTAGTAGAAGTTGAAAGCTTCATCCAGAGCAATCCCAATGGTCGGGGGTTCGGTGGCCAGATGCCTGGGGACGAACGTGGTTTTTTCAGGTCGTTGCAGGGGTGCGGCACTGTGTGCGATCTGGATGATTTGATCCACATCCACACCGTTCTTTACGTTATGTGCAATAGCATCGATCCGCTGGTCCAGGTCATCGATCCGCCGGCGTCCTTCCAGTGCCGGCACCAATCCCAGGTGGCGCATGGAGATCTGCATGGAATTGTCCCGTGGTATGATTCCCAGTACCGGTATACCTGTGTAGTGCACGACGGCTTCCCTTGCCTTGTCCGCGTGTCTGAGACTGCCGATATTGTTCAATATCACACCTGCAATATCGATGTCCGGGCCAAATGAGCAGTAACCTTTGACAATGGCAGCAGTCGAGCGGGTGATACTACGGGCATTGATCACAAGTATGACCGGACACTGCAGGATCCTGGCGATCTGGGCGGTACTTCCCAGATCACTCAGGCTCTCAAATCCCTCATATAATCCACGTACTCCCTCGATAACAGCAAGATCCACACCATCATCCACATCACAACCGTGAGTGAACACATCCCGCACTTCCTCCTCGTTCATCAGGTAACCGTCAATGTTACGTGCCCGTCGTCCGGTTATCTCGGAATGGTAACTGGGATCGATGTAGTCCAGTCCTATCTTGAACGGCTGTACCCGATGTCCAAGAGATGTAAGTATCGAGAGGAGTCCTGCAGTGATGGTGGTCTTGCCGGATGATGATCGGTCTGCGGAGATCAGTACTCTGGGAATATCCAGGACGCTGCCAGTATCATTTGGTTGTGTCATATGAACATTTAACATGTTTTTAGGGGTGTTTCCTCACAGTTTTAGCGTGGAGTTACTATGTTAGCGTGTGAGTTCACGGAGACGTTCATCGCTCATGGCTTCTGGAAGAACAGATCGTTCCCTCTGCATGATCGCATTGGCAAGATCACGATAGACTTGGGCTATATGTGAGTCAGGTGCTTTTTCTATAACAGAATATCCGTCGCGTTCACAGTCCTGGACAATCTGTTCCTTTGGAATAAAGGCGATCAGATCACTTCCTATCTCCTCTGCGAATTTACTTACGATCTCCTCTTCTCGGCTGACCTTGCGGGAATTACAGATAATTCCACTGAGAGGAGTGTTGATCCTTGCAAGTCCCCTGCAGATATTGTTTGCAGCGTAGAGTGGCATATATTCACCTGATGTCAGGACATAGGCCTCCTTGACCATTCCTTTTCTTATTGGTGCAACAAAGCCTCCACAGACAATGTCACCAGGAACATCGTATATGATCAGGTCCATATCTTTGATCGACTCGGAGATCTCCTTGAGCTTCTTGATAGCTACAATGATGCCACGTCCGGCACACCCTATTCCAGGTTCCGGACCGCCTACCTCTACACAACGTACCCCGTTGTAACCTTCAAAAACTACATCATTCTCGGTAACATTCTCGCCGTCACGCAACAGGTCCAGGATCGTAGGGATCCGTTTTCCTCCAAGGAGCGTTATGGACGAATCGCTCTTTGGGTCACACCCGATTATCATGACCTTGTACCCTTTATCAGCACAGGCAGCGGCGATGTTCGATGAGGTGCTTGATTTTCCGATGCCACCTTTTCCATAGATGGCTATTCGTTTTGGTTCTTTCATGTATAACACCTTCTCATACTGATCCTTTTGCGATCTCTCGTAATGTGGCACCAAACTCTGATTCCACGATGTGGTTCACTCCAAGTGTCTTGGGGTGCAGGTCTATCTCCACGATCACATGTTCATATCCCATATCCTTCAACGGGATGACCTGACGGGGTCCGTTGGTGATGGATATCAGTTCCATGCCTGCAAGATTGTCCATGGGTATGGCATGTGGGACCCCGGATATCACTGCAAAATCGAAGTCACTGTATTTCTCCTCGATCAGTTGGCTGACCTTTTCACCAGTGACGGGATATTCATCCATACCACCAATGATCTCATGGATGGGGATGTCCCTGTCGTTAAGATCGTTCATGATGCATTCCCCATGATGGCGTACCCGCGGCAGGCCAAGGGATGGATCTATATTTGCCATGTTCACAAGGTTGCCCGCTTTTCCCATCTTTGCAGCAACCTCGTTGATCGCCACTGTAATATCAGCGAACATGTATCCTGTTTCTTTCTTGGCGTTCATGATCACCAGACCGCGTTTATTCTCTTTGAGAAGTTCTATGATCCGTTTTGCTACTGTGAACTTCACATCCCCACGCGAGGGTTCCAGGTATTCGCGGCTGGCGGCACCATGGCGTTTCTCTACATTGGTTGCGTCTTCCAGCAGGAACTTCTGTCGCTTAAACTCATCACGGTCAATTATAGCAGCGTCCAATGCGGATTCAAGTGCGAAGATCACGCCCTTTGTGTTGTTACGGTATCCGGCATGAACTTCCACATCAATGACCGGCACGTCCAGATCCGCTTCCATTACGGCTTCCCGTATTTCTTCTCCGATGATCATACTGACACAGGTCCCTACGATCCCAATGAGTTCGGGTTTGAACATCTTGTTCACTTTCTCCAGCATGGAAACCAGTTCATCATGTCCGCCGAACACGAATCCGTTCTCATCCAGAGCAGTCGTGACTACATGTATGCCGTCTTCTTCCAGCAGTCGTGCGTGTTTGAAGGAACATCCGGGTGGTCCATGCAGTATTGCAACATCAACATTGAGGTCCCTGAGTGTGTATAGGGCCGCAACTATGGAGCTTGGGCGTGGATGTATGATATTGATCTCTTTTTCTGTCATAATGATCCCTTGTTCATCTAAAACATTTTACACATGATATGATCAGGTCCGCGGGATTGGTCCTCTCAAGGGATGTTGACAGTCCCTCTTGAAGCGACCCCGCATAATATGTATTATCGTATTTGATCCCCTGCATCCTCTCACCAACAAGCACCAGGAAATCGATATTCTCTATGTATCGCTCAAGCAGGTCTGCAACGTCCGTGGGTGGAAGCCCTTCACAGACCTGGGATGCGTCCTCCCCGATCACCAGGCAGACCCGTATGTTACTGGAAGTACGTAATACAGATGCCTGCTTAAGAGCTCTCTCAGCAGATCGTATGTCCATCCCGGAATTGGAATTGTCTATCAGTACACGACCGTCAAGGTCCTGTTGCCGTCCTCTTCCTGTAAGGCCACTGAACCCGGAAAGGGTGGTCCTGATGATATCGTTCTCAACCCCCATATGGCTGGCGACGCCAACGGCTGCCGCAATAGCGGTGGTGTAGGATGGCACATCGTATCCGTCTTGCATTGTTGTGGTGAAATTGGTATTATTTTGATCGATTATCAGGGTGTGGTCATCCAGGTGGATATTAATGTCCGCTATACGATGCGGTGAATCGCTGAAACGGATCACATTCACATCCCTCTGATCAGCATGCTGGAGGGCTTTTTCAGCTTCAGTGTT
>JAIOTO010000072.1 GCA_021106765.1 Methanosarcinaceae archaeon | reverse complement strand
GACCGACCTATATCTATCCGATGGTGCCGGCCTATGCTGCAACGCTGCTGAAAGAGAAGGGTTATGACGTGATCTGGGCAGACGGGATCGCAGAAGGGAACACCTATGAGGAATGGGTCACTGGCCTGAAGGGTGTGGATGTCCTTGCGATGGAAACAAAAACACCTGTTGTCAGGAGGCACTGGGCGATCGTCGATGATATCAAGGAGCGATTCCCGGATATTATGATCGTACTGATGGGCGATCATGTAACCGCCCTGCCGGAAGAAACGATGGAGAACTCCACGGTAGATTATGTACTCACCGGAGGAGATTATGATTTTCTACTGCTGAACATTGTGGACCATATCTCAAAAGGGGAAACACTTGAACCCGGTATATGGTCTCGCGAGAATGGAAAACTCAGCAGCACCGGCCAATTCGTACTGGACCATGATCTCAATACCCTGCCCTTCATTGACCGTGACCTGACACGTTGGGAATTGTACAGCGAACATAATGGTAATTACAAATCTACGCCGGGTACGTATACGATGGTCGGTCGGGATTGCTGGTACCATAAATGCCGATTCTGCTCCTGGACTACCACATATCCGAAGTTCAGGACACGGACACCCGAGAGCCTGCTGGACGAGATCGGGATGCTCATCGAACGATATGGCGTGAAGGGGATCATGGACGACACCGGCACATTCCCTGTGGGAGAATGGCTCAGGACATTCTGCCGGGGGATGATCGAGCGCGGATATAACAAAAAGGTGGAGATCCACTGTAATATGAGGGTGAATGCGCTCAAAGAAGATGACTATAAACTCATGGGGAAAGCGGGTTTCAGGTTCCTGCTGGTCGGGATGGAATCTGCCAATCAGAATACGCTGGACAGGCTTGATAAGGGCATCGGGATGGAGGATGTAGCCAATGCTTGCAGGATGGCAAAAAAAGCCGGCCTTAACCCTCACCTGACAGTGATGATGGGATATCCCTGGGAAACACTGAATGAAGCACAGAACACCATTGACCTTGCAAAGGATATATTCAAGAAGGGATGGGCTGATACCCTGCAGGCGACTATTATGATCCCCTACCCCGGCACACCGTTGTTTGAGGAGTGTAAGGAGAATGGCTGGCTTAGGACCATGGACTGGGATAAGTATGACATGCGCCAGCCCATTATGGAATGTCCGATCAGTGATGAGGAGATCAAGGATCTGACACAACAGCTCTACAAGATATTCCTCAGCCCCGAATACATTATCAGAAGACTTATATCAATTCGAAACATGGATGACCTGAAGTTCATCAAGAGGGGTGTACGATCAGTGATCGGTCATCTGACGGATTTCTCCAGCAAGAAGGGAGAATGTAAGTAATGGACATTGATAATTGTCATCATGAATGGAATTATGAGCAGGATGAATACCTGCCTGTTCGCGATTCGGCCAAGAAACATCATCCCTGTAAGGAATGCGGGATTATTAACTACCGGCCTCAACAACCATCAATGAAAACCGGAAAGCTGATATGTGTGATCAAGGAGCTGTTCGAGCAGAACGGCATATCCAGAGGCTGGATACGCCAGCACACCGATCATATCAAACAGATGAAACGAGATGGGGCGGACGACGAACATATCATTCACACGATCATGTCAGACGTTCGCTGCAGAAATTATTATGGTACACAATAACGGAGACGAGATGATGAGAACAGTAGTTACAGGCGGTGCAGGGTTCCTGGGGTCACATATGTGCGATCTGCTCCTGTCCAGAGGGCATGACGTGATCTGTGTGGATAACATGGTCACGGGGACGAACAACAATATCGCACACATACTATCCGATGATAGTGCCAGTTTCACCTTCATCGATCACGATATCTCAAAACCCCTGTTCTTTGACGAAGACATCGATCATATATTCCACATGGCCAGCCCTGCAAGTCCTGTGGACTACCTGGAGCTGCCGATACAGACCCTGAAGGTGGGCGCACTCGGCACCCATAACATGCTGGGCCTTGCCAAGGAGAAAGAAGCCCGCCTGCTCCTTGCATCCACCTCCGAGGTCTACGGCGACCCGCTGGTGAACCCGCAACCAGAATCATACTGGGGTAACGTGAACCCCATCGGTCCCCGCGGTGTGTATGATGAGGCAAAACGTTATGCTGAGGCGATTACCATGGCCTACCACCGTTATCATGGCCTGGATACCCGGATCGTGCGGATATTCAACACATACGGCCCGAGGATGCGTGTCCATGATGGTCGTGTCGTGCCCAATTTCATCAGCCAGGCACTCGACAATAAGCCCATCACAGTATATGGTGACGGCTCGCAGACGCGGTCCTTCTGCTACGTATCTGACGAGATCGAAGGTCTCTACCGGTTGATGATGTCCAACCATCACATGCCGGTGAATGTCGGTAACCCGTACGAGATATCTATCCTCGAGTTCGCAGAGGCCGTGATCGAAGCAACAGGAAGCAATTCGGAGATTGTTTACCGCGACCTGCCGGAGGATGATCCGAAGTTAAGACAGCCGGACATATCGAAGGCACGAGAGGTGCTCGATTGGGAGCCAAAGGTTGGGTTACGGGATGGTCTGGCGAGGACGGTTGAGTATTTCAGGTCTGTGAATTGATGATGATACTGATGCCGACTTTTTGAATACGGCATGTTTATGTTGCAAGCGCCATGGAAGAACATGGATGGCTTGTGGAGCGTGAGCTGTGTTCAATTGAAGACGTTCTATCCAATGTACTCGAATTATGAGGGATAATTGAAATCAAAAAATGATCCTACATCTAATTATATCCATTATTCTTGCAGTAATTAAGATATATTTGTAACGATGTTGGAATAAACCATGGAAGTCATAAAAACGAAGATCGAAGACCTGTGCATCTTAGAACCTACTGTATACGGGGACGAGAGAGGTTACTTTTTTGAGAGCTACACCAAGCGAGTATTTGACGATCTCGTTGAAAAAGAGTACAATTTCGTTCAGGACAATGAATCCCGATCATCCTATGGGGTGCTTCGTGGCCTGCATTACCAGCTTGCCCCATATAGCCAGGCCAAACTGGTGCGGGTGCTGCAAGGCAGGGTGTATGACGTTGCCGTTGATCTTAGAAAAGACTCACCCACGTATGGAGAATGGGAGGGTGTGGAACTGTCCTATGAGAATAAGAAACAGCTCCTGGTACCGAAAGGATTTGCCCATGGGTTCTGCGTGCTGAGCGAGATCGCCACGTTTGTCTATAAATGTGACGAATACTACAATCCAAAAGTGGAAAGAGGGATTGTCTACAATGACCCAACACTTGATATTGACTGGAAGGTGAAGGACGAAGATATCTCAGTATCCGATAAGGATGGAGTCCTGCCAGAACTGGCGGATGCGGAAGTGAATTTCTGAACTGTACCTGACAGGGAAATACAGATAATAAAAGGTGATAACGTTGAAATTGTTGATAACTGGGGGTTGCGGTTTCATAGGAAGTAATTTTATCCATTATATTATGGAAAAACACCCCGATCATCAGATAATGAACCTTGATAAACTAACCTATGCAGGCAATCCCAGCAACCTCAAAGATATCGAAGAGAATCCTAATTATTCATTTGTTAAGGGGGATATCTGCGATCCTGATACTGTGGACGGGGTTATGCAGGATGTAGACCAGATTATCCATTTTGCTGCCGAAAGCCATGTAGATCGTTCCATTGAGGACGGGTCGATCTTTGTCCAGACAAATGTAGTCGGGACGAATACCCTCCTGCAGAGTGCCTTTGAGAATGGTATCAAAAAGTTTATCCACGTTTCCACCGACGAAGTCTATGGTAGTATCAAGGAAGGATCATTTAAGGAAATCGATCATCTCAATCCCTCAAGTCCATACTCGTCCAGCAAGGCTGGCTCTGATTTACTGGCAATGTCCTACTATTCTACATATGGTCTTCCGGTGATAATTACCAGGTGCACCAACAATTTCGGGCCGTATCAACATCCTGAGAAGCTTATACCCCTCTTCCTCACGAATCTCATGGATAACAAGAAAGTCCCTGTCTACGGTACAGGGCAGAACGTGCGGGACTGGATTCACGTGAATGACCACTGTTCAGGCATCGATTTCGTGCTCAACAACGGGAACATTGGAGAAGTCTACAACATCGGAGGTGGCAGCGAGTTAACTAACTTGGAAATCACCCATCGGATACTTGTAGCCTTGGGTAAAGATGAGTCCATGATCGGGTATGTGGAAGACCGCATGGGTCATGATTTCCGCTATTCTCTTGATTGCACCAAACTAAAGAAAATGGGCTGGAAGCCGGAATATGACTTTGAGACGGCTCTTTCCAATACCGTGAAATGGTACATCGAGAACAGATGGTGGTGGGAACCGTTAAAGCATTGATTATGGGTGCTGGCGGGATGCTAGGTTCGGACCTGTGCAGTATGCTCCCTGATGCCGTCAGGTTCACGCATCGCGACCTTGACATCGCGGACAGGGATAGCGTAATCCGATCTATTGAAGAGATCAAACCTGATGTGGTGATCAATGCTGCCGCATACACGAACGTAGATGGCTGCGAGGACGCACAGGAACTGGCATTCATTGTCAACGGATACGCACCCGGATACATAGCTCAGGCATGTTCCAACATCGGAGCGACACTTGTTCATTTCAGCACAGATTATGTGTTCGACGGTTCGAAAAAGGAGTACGTGGAGTCGGACACCACCAACCCCATCAGTGTCTACGGTGAATCAAAGCTGCTGGGCGAACAGGAGATTAGCAAGAACATGGATGACTACCGGATCATACGCACCTCCTGGCTGTTCGGCAAACATGGAAAGAACTTTGTTGATACCATGCTTGAGCTCTCGACCAGGATGGACACCGTGAAGGTGGTCAACGACCAGTTCGGCAAGCCCACCTACACCTTGGACCTTGCAAGCAGGACGCGTGAGATCATACACCTTGAATCGGGGATCTACCATATCACCAACGAGGGCATGTGTTCATGGTACGAGTTCGCATCCGCGATAATCGATAATACTGTCCCATGCCAAAGCGAAGAATTTCCCACAAAAGCAAAGCGTCCAGATTATTCGGTACTCACGAACACAAAGACCACACTTCTACGACATTGGACAGAAGCACTTGAAGAATATTTAGACGAAATGAAGGAGACGAAAAAATGAAAGGCGTAATACTCGCAGGCGGAACAGGCAGCCGTCTCTACCCCCTGACCAAAGTGACTAACAAGCACCTGCTGCCAGTCTACGACAAACCAATGATCTACTACCCCCTGCAAACCCTCCTCGACGCAGGTATCAAGGAGATCATGATCGTATCTGGTCGAGGTCACGCCGGTGACTTCTTGGAGCTCTTGGGTTCTGGCTCGGAGTTCGGAGTCAGGTTCACCTACGAGATCCAGGACGAAGCCGGGGGTATCGCCCAAGCACTGAACATAGCCCGCGACTTTGTGGACAAAGAGGCCGTAACCGTCATCCTCGGCGACAACATATTCCAGGATAACATCAAGGATGCAGTCCAGTCCTTCAAGTCCGGTAGCCATATTTTCCTAAAGCCAGTTTCAGACGCAGTACGTTTCGGCGTGGCAGATGTGGACAAAAACAGCGTACGGGTGCTTGGTATAGAGGAGAAACCTGAGATTCCGAAGTCGGATTATGCTGTGACAGGATTGTACATCTATGACAACGGTGTTTTCGATATTATCAATACACTGGAACCCTCGGGACGAGGTGAACTGGAGATCACAGATGTTAACAACGAATACATTCGACGTGGATTAATGAAATATTCCGTGATTGATGGACACTGGAGCGATGCCGGAACATTCGATAGTCTGCTTCGGGCAGGATTGATGATGCAGAATGGACTATAATGAAAAAAGAGAAAGATAATGGAAATAATGACCATGCAATCCATCTCAATCGTAATCCCAACCTACAACTCAGCCCAAATACTACCAGCATGCCTTGAGAGTATTCGTGAGCAGGATTATCCAAAGGACAAGGTTGAGATTATTATCGCAGATGCAGGTTCGTCTGATGGTACGGTTGAGATCGCAAGGCAGTTCACCAATAAAGTGTATTCCAATCCACTCAAGACCGGTGAGGCAGGCAAGGCTGTGGGAGTTAATCATGCAACCGGCGAAATCATTGCTCTTATCGATTCCGACAATATCCTGCCTGCGAAAGATTGGCTTACAAGAATGGTGGCGCCGTTTGCTGATCCAGAGATTGCAGGCACAGAGCCACTGTATTATACTCATCGAGAAGAGGATGGTATCATTACGCGGTATTGTGCATTGATGGGGATGAACGATCCTCTGTGTTTGTTCATGGGTAACTATGACAGGATGAATCTTATTACAGGTAAATGGACTGAAATGCCTGTTGATGAAGAGGAACTGGGTGACTATCTTAAAGTGGGACTTGATGAAAAAAAACTTCCAACAATCGGAGCCAATGGTTTTTTAGTTCGAAAAAAGTTGCTCGATACATGTTCAATTAAAGATTACCTCTTTGATATTGATGTGGTATATGAGCTTGTGACACAAGGACACAGCAAGTTTGCAAAGGTAAAAACAGGGATAATACACATTTTTTCAGGCTCGATATCCACTTTCATCAAAAAACAACGACGTAGGATCAAAGATTATGGATATTATGAGAAGATGGGAGTTCGGAAATACCCATGGTCTGCACTGTCGAAGGAGAAGTTGCTGAAGTTTATTGTTTATACAATAGTAGTGTTTCCGTTAGTAGTACAGGTTATGCAGGGTTGGATGCAGAAAAGGGATGTTGCATGGGCATTCCATTTAGTTGCTTGCTGGGTGACACTTTTTGTGTATGGATGGGGTACAGTGAGGAATATTGTATGTGCTGAGGAAGAAGATAGGAGTACGTGGGGACAATGACGTCTAACAAAGAAAAGGGCATATTAATACTCAGTCCTTTTTTCCATCCAAATATTGGTGGAGTAGAGTCACATCTCATCGATTTGACAGAGTATCTTTCATCTAATGGCTATGAGACATATGTTTTAACATATAAACCAATTACAACAAAGGATAAAGCATTATCTGTGGAAGTGAAACAAAACCTTGAAATACATCGATTTTGGTGGTTTGGTTTCAATCTTTTTCACAGGCTTGAACCATATCCAGTTCTGGAATTTTTATATTTGACACCGTGGTTGTTTTTCCGTTCATTTTTGTGGATGTTAAAAAATCAGAAAAGGATAGAAGTTATCCATGCACAAGGCTTTAACGCTTCTTTTATCGCAAAAATACTGGCAAAGATATTCGGCAAAACGTTTGTTGCGAGTACACATGCAATCTATGAAGTAGACCCACAATCCTTGACAGCCAGATTGATGCACTGGACACTTAAATCTGCTGATACGATTTTAACACTTTCAAAACAATCCAAAGAAGAATTAACGAGATTGGGATTGTTTGGATCTAAAATAATTGTTTATAAATATTGGGTTAATCAAGATATATTTAAACCAATTGATAAAATCAAAGCAAAAAAGCAACTCGGATGGGAAGATAAGTTTGTAGTATTGTTTGTGGGACGATTTATTAAGATAAAAGGAATAGATGTCTTATTGGAAGTAGCAAGACAAAGCCGAAATAATGAAATATATTTTGCATTCGTTGGAGATGGTCCAATGAGTAAGGAGATACAAATAATTTCTAAGACTCTTGAAAATGTAATATTTGTTGGGAAAGTTGACAATTGTGAGTTGCCACTATATTATAATGCAAGCGATATTTTTATAATACCTTCACAATATGAAGAAGGATTCGGAAGAGTAATTTTAGAAGCTGTATCATGTGGCTTACCTGTAATTGGAGCAAATCGAGGGGGGATTCCAGAGGCTGTTGACAAAACTGTATCAATTCTGATTGAATCAACTGACGAAAATTTAAAAAACGCTATTGAAGAATTGTATACTAATAAAACAAAGTACCAATTGCTTGCTGGTAATTCTCGAGTATATGCTTTGAATCATTTTAGCAGTACCAATTGCAAAGGTATTCTGGATGCATATAGAGTGAATTGATGATTGATGACAATAAAATAGGGGAATATTATATGAAAAATATCCTTACACAGAATATATCACTCCACATAATTGCTAATGCTGCCCTTGGGACTGGTTTAAGTGGGGGTGATCGAATATTTATAGAGCTTGCAAGAAAATGGGCAAAATATGGACATGATATAAAAATATACGTATGGGAAGATGGTTATGAAATGTGCAAGCGGAATCATTTGGAAAATGTTAATTATATCATTTGGAACGCTGCACGATACAAAAAGTTTGGATTTATAATCCTATATATAATTAGGACAATTACAGGATGTATAGGTGCTTTAAAAGTACAATACTACGATAATAACAATGTAGTCTATTCTTCCTCGGATTTTTTACCAGACTCTATACCAGCTTTAATTTTGAAATTAAGGTTCAAAAACAATGTAAAATGGATAGCTGGTTTTTATCTTTTTGCACCGAATCCTTTGTCTAAAGAGTCACCTTACATTGGTAGAAACAAATTAAAAGGTTTGTTTTATTATATGTCACAACTACCTGTTTATTGGCTTATTAAAAGATATGCAGACATAGTTTTTGTTACGAGTGAACCTGATGTTGAGAAATTCATAACAAACAAAAGAAGTAAAGATAAAATTGTGGTAATTCGTGGCGGAGTGGATATAGAGCCTTCAACAAAATACCTAAGCTCAAATGATGTAATCCCTCTATCGAATAGGATATATGACGCTTGTTTTGTGGGCAGATTTCATTATCAAAAAGGAGTTATTGAACTAATAGATATATGGAAGTTAGTTTGCGAAAAAAAGCCAAATGCAAAGTTGGCTATGATAGGTGTAGGACCATTAGAAAGTGAAGTGAAAAATAAAATTGCAACATTGGAATTAGAAAACAATATCGATCGATTGGGTTTTAAAGATGGGGCAGATAAATATGAAATATTTAAGCAGAGCAAGATTATTGTCCATCCAGCAACCTATGATAGTGGTGGAATGGCAGCAGCGGAAGGGATGGCATGGGGACTCCCAGCGGTGAGTTTTGATTTAGAAGCTTTAGAAACATATTATCCACTGGGTATGATTAAAACTTCTTGTTATGACTTCGAAATATTTGCTGAAAATATCGTTAATTTATTAGAAGATGAAGAATTTTATCAGAAAATCCGAGAAGATGCGGTCAAATGGGCAAAAGAGTGGGATTGGGATAAGAGGGCCAAGACGATTATGGATAACATAAATACTATTGATATTGAAGGTACAAAATATGGAATATGAGCGATTTAAGAATTTGGTAATGAGATTTGTATTCACTAAAAATATTACAATTCGAAAATTCATTAATTTTTGCTTAATAACATTTCAATATAGGATTACAAAAAATTCGTTTGTAATAGGATATCCTATTGAGCTAGTTATTGATCCCGTCAATATATGTAACTTACATTGTCCTTTGTGTCCAACTGGGCAAGGTAGAATGGAACGTTCAAAGGGGAAAATGTCTTTCGATAATTTTAGAAAAGTTATAGATGAACTGGGAACATATCTTTATGAAGTCGATTTGCATAATTGGGGAGAACCTTTATTGAATGAAGAAATTTATGCTATGATAAGTTATGCACACAAACGTAATATAAAAGTGAATCTCAGTACAAATCTGAACTTTTTCGATGAAGATAAGGCTAAAAAACTCGTTGAATCTGGTTTAGACCACTTAATCGTATCTTTAGACGGTGCTAGTCAAGAAACATATCGGCAGTATAGGGTTGGGGGAGATTTTGATAATGTCATAAAAGGTATTAAATCAATAATACACATAAAAAAAGAGCAAAACAAAACCTTCCCAGTTTTAACTTGGCAATTTTTAGTTATGGCACAAAATGAACGTGAAATTTCTGAAGCAGAACAAATGGCAAATGATTTAGGAGTCGATAAATTTGAGCTATTTCCAATTCATAGTGATATGGGCAGAGAATTGTTTTTGAACAGGGAAGAAAGAATGGAAATAGCTAGGAAGTGGTTGCCTCAGGATGACAAATATAATTCTTATACTCTCAAAAGAAATAAAACAAATCCGAACACTTGCTCATTTTTGTGGTTTCAATCAATAATCAATTGGAACGGGTCTATATCTCCGTGTTGTTCAGTTTATCCTGAAATATATGATTTTGGGAATATATTTGATAGCAACTTTAAAAATATATGGAATAATGCAAAATATAAAGCATCACGTAAGATGGTTAGACAAAAGAGAGTTCACGATAATGACATGAAAACTGTATGTGCTAATTGTATTAACAATGAATTTATACAAATGGATTAAATATGGAAAAAACGAATACTACTCTTTGTAGTGTGATAATTGTAAATTACAATAATATTAGTGGAAGACTGGATCGTGTTATTAGAACAATGGCCTTATAAAAATCATGATGTGATACTTGTTGATAACGCATCGATTGATGGTTCAGTTGAGTTTATTATAGACAAATTCCACTGACAAAAATGGTCGGAAATCATATAAATTATGATTTTTGCAGAGGGAAGTAATTTTTATGAATAATAGCTTCAGATGATGATTGGAGTTTGTGATGATTAAATTAAGTTTTCTAACGGAAAAAAAATATAACACCTTTTTTTCACAAAAATATTTTTATGTGCTTTTGATACTTTGTGTAAGTTTAGTAAGCATTATGTGGTTCAGAGGTGATTTTCAGCTTGTCATAGGAGATTATCTCTTTCCTTCTGGAAGAATTGAAGAATTTCAAAGATCATTTTATTCCTGGGATCATTTATCTTTGGGATCAGATAATTTCAGAATATTAGCCTCTTCCATGCCATTTGGTATTTATCTTGCGTTAACCGAAGTTTTGGGTATCTCATTAGTTGCATCAGGGAAAATCTGGTTATATTTATTATTTGCTTCTATGGGTCTATCCATGTATTTTCTTACTATTACTGTAGTAAAAGAAAATTACAGATATCTTGCAGGTTTCGTAGCTGCTTTATTATTTATGTTTAACCCATGGACCGCTATTGTTAGTGCCATGATATGGCCATATATAGTGTTTTTACCTTTACTCTTATGATTATATATAAAGGGACTAAACGAGAAAAAGGATTTTAGATATATCTTTATTTTTAGTCTCTTGTGGATTGTAACATCCACCTACTCTATGGTTAATATCCGAGCTGGGTTACATCAGTGGATGATCTTATTTATCTATCTCGTATTTTTCTTATTAACCAATTGGAAAAAAAGTGAAATTAAGCATGCTTTGGTTTTTTCTGCATCTCTTTTTCTCTGCTGGGCATTCTTAAGTATGTTTTGGCTATTACCAATTCTTATAAATATTTTTCAAATTATACAACATGCTTCATCAGTATATCAAGAGATCGGCTTTACATGGTTAGATGCTTACAATCTTAACAGTGTACAACTTATTGATGCTTTTCGTTTGATGGGATATTGGGCACTTGATAGTCCCTATAAAGGGTACCCCTATTATTATTGGAGCTCTAGCTACACGACATCCTTATTCATTTTGATTGGCTTTTTACTTCCAATATTGACACTTTTTGCGTTATTAATTAGGCAATCCGATGATGTCAAGAAACATCTACTCTTTTTTGGAATTGTAAGTGCTTTTGGACTGTTCATAATGATGGGATCGTTAAATCCCCTCAATCTCTTGTTCGCTGAATATATACCATTTTTTGTGACATTATTTTCCCTACCTTATTTTTTTGGGGGGATATTTGTAGTTTTAGGCTTTTCAGTATTGGCGGGTTTTAGCATTGCTTGGTTTTTCAGTAATTCTCTTAAAGGCATTAAACGTAAATGCCTAAAAGGGATTAGCATCGTTCTGGTATTTTTGTTAATTGGAGTATATGGTTTTCCAATTTGGTCGGGTGAATTTATATATCCTGGTAACGAATTAATGGGTTCCTCCAGATATGATACTCCACTGTATTATCAGGATGCAAGAGAATGGCTTGATGGACAGGAAAATAATTTCAGACTATTTGCCCTTCCTTATTCAAAACTTGGATATATGGCATATACTTGGCCACCAGCAGGATTTAATGGACCAGATCCCTCACCATCTTTACTTAATCGAGACATAGTAACAGGTACTGGATTTGGTCTCAATTTTGCAAATGAACTGGCAGAATTTAATATATCGGGTTTAAGCAAAATGTTGGGTATTATGAATATAAAGTATGTACTCGTTCATAATGATGCTAACTTGGAATTTATGGAAAATAATTCGTGGTATATTTCATCAGCACCTCAATTTTCTAAACTCAACTTATGTGATAAAGGAACTATTCAACCATACTCCTCTTTTGGAGAACTTGATTTCTATAAAATTTCTGATGACAATTTTCGTTCCCACATCTATCCCGCTGCCCCCATCCTTGTTCAAGGCTCAATTAATGACATGTTTGAGGTAGTTAACTCTGACAACTTCACCATCGGCAACAATGCGCTCTTCCTCTCAGATCAGATTAGTGAATCCCAATTGGAGCTTTTGAAAGAATATATAAGTGTAGAAAATAATGATATCCCTACCATTACTTTTCAAAAAATTAATCCCACGAGATACGAAATCAAAGTAGAGAATGCAACAAATCCATTCTTCATAGTGTTCTTGGATAGCTATCATCCGGAGTGGGAAGCCCATATAAATAGAGAACTGTACGTGTTTAACGAGATGATAACACAATATAACAACACAGGTGTGAAAGAAACAAAGCATGAAATGAAATTGACGATTATGGATATTTCTTATTTATTTAAAAATCCAATACATGATAATAGGCATTTCCTCGTTAACGGCTATGCAAATGCATGGTACATCGACCCGCTAGAACATGGTATAGACGAAAACTTCACTGTAACACTATACTTTAAACCTCAGTCGTACTTCTATATTGGACTTATCATATCAGGATTTACTTTTATAGGATGTGGAGGGTACTTATTTTGGGACCGGCGAAAAAGAAAGACAGCAAAACTGCAAATATAGAGAATATTATGATTTATAAATATGTAGTAAAGCTTATAGTTATATTTTCAATATTTTCAATAATATGTGCTGGAAATGTGTCTGCAGATGCCGATATTTACACAGATAATTTTAATAGTCGAGATGTGTCGAAATGGACTGTAACAACACCCGACACATGGCAGGTCATAGGGGGAGATTTATCCAGTACAGGTGCAAGACCGGGTTTGATTTTTGAAAAACAGTCTAATACTATATATATTAGTGAAGTTGACCTGAATGCAAAAGAAACACGAATACAAAATTTTGCACAGATCGGCTTTTATGTATATTATGAAAATTCACAAAATTACGCAAGAATTATTTTTGCTAGTGATAATCGTGGAGATAATCACACCGATGCAAATAATCTTGAGTTGAAAGGCACAAGCTTCACCAGCACCCACTCCTACATAAATACTTCTATTAACACCTCTATCGAGTTCAGCCCCGTCCAAATGCACCACTAGAAAGTCGTCCGCCTAAACAAATACATCTACGTTTACTTCAATGACAAACTTGCCCTGACCACCCAATTCAAAGACGAAAACCCACCAGGTAAAGTAGGCTTCGACGTCTACGAATCCACAGGTTACTTCGACAACTTCTACCTCCGCCCCCTCACCATCGAAAACCCCACCGGCCACATCAACAAGTTCAACCTCTCCCTAACCAACCCCTCAATAGAACTCACTTCAGTCTATTCTTTGAAACTTGACGGTATCTCCAAAGGAAAGGCAACCATCAGCCTCTCCATATACGGAAAGGAGATCAATACAATCACAGGTTCCGAGGGCGACATCGTATCCCTCTGTCTCGAGGACGGGGAGGAAGCCGTGAATTTCAAGATACTGAAGATCTTCGATGACAGATATATAATACTCGAGGACATCATAACTACCAGTGTCATTGATGAAGCTATCATTCCTTACGACCTTAGTGACAGCAAACCTCCCACCTTCATCTCCGATGGTCTCTACCCTCAGCTAATCCTCCTCCTGATCGGCCTGTTCGCAACCCTGTCAATGAGGAATTACCGAGACCAGAAAACCCATTCACTCCCATTGAACACACTGGCGTTTGGATGTGGGGTGCTTGCCCTCTTTATTGCGGGAGTGAGCAGAGAAGTGAATATAGTTGTAGCGAGCATCATCCTCATAGGCATCGGGATCACTCTGACAGAGATCAAACAGCGAAACTCGGATGCAGCGGTGCTGCTCTCAAAAGAATCATCAATGCATGATCTTGCAGGCATACTGCTCGTGTTCACCACAGCAGGATTGATCGTGGCAAACCTTCCTAAATGGAGCTTTGTGGTCGTCGTGGGTGTCCTGGTGATGTATGCTGCCGTGTTGAGCTGGTACTCCGAGCAATGCCGGACAGGGGTTCCAGAGGAACGGAATGGACCGATGGAAACGTACGAGCATGCGCAATCCCGTTTCGTGTCCCGCATCGTGAACTCTGATGCATTGACAACGATCCGGAAGGCCTACCACCGACGCAGGGAGCGGCTGTGATGGAGGATACTAATGGAAACCAGTGACTGGCCACCATCCAATTATCCAATCCTTTTTGCTCTTTTCCTGCTGGCAGCCACAGCACTCGTGCTTGCAATGGGAAATAAAGAACTTGCCGAGGAACTTGCCATCTATGCCTATTACCTGCTGGTCATCGGTGTGGTGATCCGGATGGTCGAAATGGCATTGCCTGACAGCACGCCGGAGACGATGGGCAGGGTCGCAGTGTGGCTGAAAAGCTGGGGCGATGTCCTGGACAGCGAGAGAGATGCACATGTGATACACGGCATCGCTGCTGCACGGCACCGCTTACGCCCACTCCGGGAGAAGCTGCCGCAGAGATTGGATAGAAGATTGTCACAGGTTAAGCGATCGGATCTGGCCCTGGTGCAGAGGGTCTCAAAAGATGTGTTAGTCAATCTGGGGATTCTGTATGTGCTGATGGTGATCTACGTTGGAGTGTTCGGATGGTGGACCATCGGAGAGTACATTGGGGAGCTGGTGCTGATCACCATCGGGGTTTATGGTACTCAGCTTATTGTGAGTATATATCTGAGAGATACTGAAGGATTGTGATACGAAAACGATTTGACAAGGATTTGTGTCAATTCGGTGTAATCTGCACACCCTTTTGGCGTAGCAGGCACTCAACTCCGTAGGAGGTGAGTGTATCCATGTTTGAAAAACAACTTTGTTCTTAACACCGTCATACAATTATGAATATCTCATTTCTATTTCGGAGATGGATTTTCATGAATATAGTCTGGAATCCGCATCCATTGGATCCGTCGATATTTTGGGACACTACCCCACCAATGATTCAACCATAACCCTAATAACTCAGATTACCGTATTTATAAAAATGAGAAACATGAGAACGTTCAACGTCACGGCAGTGATCTGGCAGGAAGATGATGCCTACGTTTCAAAATGCCCCGAACTTGAAGTTGCCAGTGCTGGTGATACGCCTCAGGAAGCCCTTGATAACTTAAAAGAGGCGGTTGAGTTATATCTTGAAAACGCCCGGGCTGTGGGAATTATGGATGATTTTACCGCATCGTTGGAGTCATTAAATAGATTTACCTCCAACTTAGGGGTTACAGTGTGAGTAAACTTCCTTCAATTTCCTCAGAAAAGATCATAAAGAGCCTTCTTAAAACCGGATTTGATTATGCACCCATTAAAGGAAAAGGCAGCCATACTGCTTTGATCAGAGAAGGATCTGGTGGTGAAAAGTTTCTGGTAATTATTCCGAAAAGGAACCCAGTTCCCAAAGGCACCTTGATCTCAATTATCAAGCAATCCGGATTGCCAAGAAATGAATTTATTGAATTGATGGAGTAAGGAATTACCCATTCAACCCAAATTTGCCTGTCAGACCTGGGGTATACATGTATGCATATGTACCCGGATCAGCATCGATCCACAGTATCGTTAGTATTGTCAGTATCGTTCACAAATTTTCCAATAAGGACCTCTGTGGACTTGATTATTGCATAGACCTCATCACCCTCTTTGATATCAAGTGCATCCACCGCCTCTGCAGTCACCAGAGATGTGAGGATCGTAGGCTGGATTGCAATTTTCACCTTTGAGGCCACGTCCCCTTTCTCAACATCAACGACCTCACCGATGATCTTGTTGCGTGCTGTGATACGAAAACCTATGTTCTCCCAGGCAGTATCATCATCAACTATCTTGGAGAGATATCGTTTACTCCTCTCGTATTCCTCAATAAGCTGCTTCCCATGTTCAGTAAGGAACGTACCCTGATCCCTGCCACCTCTGACAGTTCTCACAACATCGTGCCCGACACGCTCATTGATCTTTTTCAGGATAAGCCAGGCATGCTTATAAGAAATATCCATTTTTTTGCAGGCATTTTGTAAAGAGCGCTCTTCATCAATAGTTTTCAAAAGAGCAACCTTACCCGCACCCATGATGGGAATTCCGTCCTGTGTCAACCATACCTTTGCCCGCGTTTCCATGTTCTCACCTCTCAAGACATCGGAGTATATCCTCCGCTTGATATCTGAGCTTGAGTATACGGGTCCTTCCCCGTGTCCCCTTACCAGAGAACGACGCATCGATATACTGAGCAGCATCAAGTTTGTTCACCATATCATAGAATCGTGTGTAACCAAGACCTGTGATCTCATGGAACAAACTATAAAGCTCCCCTGTCCGGGGATCGCTGCCCTTTGCTATCAGTTCAAGAAGTGTTCGTTCGTCAGATGTCAATGACATGATACTGTGACGCAGGTGTAACAACCTTGAGGACTCGTATGCTTTTTCAACATCCTCTTTGGAGATACTCCGACTGGCACGGCGCTCGGCATTTAAACCCGAACGTTTCAGCAGGTCGATACCAAGTCGCAGATCCCCGTTTAGGTCCACATGCTCAACGATCAGGTCCCGCACTTCATCAGGTACCACATCCGGGTAAAACGCCAGACGTACTCGTGTGGAAATAATGTCCTGCAACTCACCATTGTTATACCTCGGGAAATCGATCTCCTCGGGAAGGAACACCGAACCGACCTTCGGATCGAACCTGTAGAGTTTGCCTGTATCACTCACAATAGCTATAACACCGATCCTGGCACCGGGGTATTGTTCGTGGGCCCGCCGCATAGAATACATAACCTCATCTGCATGCCCCTCATGAAATAGATAATTGATATCATCAAGACACACAACAAGGACCTTTTCCTGATCGATCAGGCGTGTCGTGATCTTTTCGAACAGTTTCCTGAATGCCACTCCTGAAGATGGAGGATCGATATTGAACAATTTCCGATATATCCTTGAGATCACTGCGAATCTGGTGGAATCCATCTGACAATTGATCTTCACAAAGATCACTTTGTCGGAATGGTCTTTCATCATCTCGAATACTTTCATCACAGCCGTGGTCTTACCTGTGCCGGGAGGACCACTCAATAGACAATTGACCGGCCTCATACCCCGTATTGCAGGTTTAAGACTATATACCAGTGACTGCAACTGCGTATCACGATGCAGGAACTGTTCGGGCATATGATCAAGTTCAAGTATGACCGGTTCTCTGAACAACGTCTCGTCCCACAAAAGCATATCTCTGTTCATCAATATCTCCAAACATTGTAACTCAATGGATGCATAATAGCTTTTTGCCCGGATCGGATTGGAATTGTTTATATATTTGACCGCCTATGAGAGATTACTGATGCTATGAAATGTAGAGGAAGACCCAAAAACCCGAGGCGCATTGAGCATACGCCAGACATACTGTATTTCAAACCCAGAGGTGTACCTCTCCTTGATCTGGAAGTGGTTGCGCTGGCAATCGAGGAACTGGAAGCCCTGAGACTGGTGGACCTTGAAGGAATGCAACAGGAAGAAGCTGCACAAAAGGTCGGGGTATCGCGACGGGCCTTCTGGGATGATCTCCAGAGCGCAAGGGCAAAGGTGGCACTGGCATTGACTACTGGAAAAGCGATAGAGATCAAAGGTGGCAATTACGTAAGGATCAGCGATTGATCGTATGTAATTTAACAATAATAACGCAATAATATCGGAGAATGTAAAATGGCAGATAATGTTCAATCATCGGAAAACTTGCTGAATACAAAACCTGAAGAACCAAAGCTGGTAACGAACCTGCGAGGGATAAAGAAGAAGCTCATGGTCATGAGTGGTAAGGGTGGTGTTGGCAAGAGTACAATATCCGCAAGTCTGGCAGCTGCACTTGCTGCACGTGGAAAGAAGGTGGGACTCCTTGATTGTGATATCCATGGACCCAGCATCCCGACGATGTTCGGTATCGAGGATGAACGACCGATCGTGGGTGAGAAAGGTATCGTACCGATAGAGGTATCCTCGAACCTGAAAGTGATGTCAATAGGACTGTTACTTGACAATAAGGATTCACCCATTGTCTGGCGCGGACCTGCCAAGATGGGTGCCATAAAACAATTCCTTGAAGAGGTGGATTGGGGCAAACTGGACTACCTGATCATCGATCTTCCGCCTGGTACAGGGGATGAACCGCTCAGCATCGTTCAACTAATAGGTAATGTAGATGGTGCCATCGTGGTCACAACACCTCAGGATGTTGCGCTGGTAAGTGTAAGAAAATCACTCAAGTTTGTTGAAATGATGAAAGTACCCCTCATTGGATTGGTTAATAATATGGATGGGATCATCTGCCCACACTGCAACAAGAGGATCGATGTGTTCAGGAGTGGCGGTGTGGATAAAGCTTCAACCGATTATAATGTCCCGATACTTGGAAGCCTTCCCATCGAACCTGATGTAGCATCCACAGGAGATAGCGGAACTATTGCCGCATGTGTGAACGGCACATCTGAGTGGCACAAGAATTTTAAAACGATCGTAGACAACATTTCCACGAGGGTTAAATAACTCCTTCCCATTAACCAAATATGAGGAAATAATATGAATAATCAGGAAATGAGCAATAAACTGAAAAAGTACCTTGACCTGCGCCATGAACCTGTAGCTGTAAAACTGATCAAGAAAGGGGAGCAGATCCCAAACGGATACGATGAAACTGACCAAAATATCACTCATTGTGTATCCATAATGAGGGCTCGCAACGGAGAATCCTTAGTGGTTCCGGCTGACAAACATGCTTGTCCTGTTGGTGCGTCCAGCCTGGGACTGGTCCCCCTATCTAAAAAAGTTATGTGTGGAGATTTCCACTGCAAACTCGGAATGTACAAAACTCCTGAAGCTGCTGCCAAAATGATAGCAGAGCGATGTGAATTCGAAGGTGAGAGTATGATCGCCACCGTGGTATGCCCACTGGGGGATGCAGACTTCGAGCCCGATGTTGTAATAATTGTTGATCTTCCAGAAACGATCTATTTACTGGTGCCAGCACGTACCTATGAAGAAGGTGGCAGGGTCAATTTCAGCACCGCATCCTTCCAGGCCACCTGTGCGGACTGTACCGCAACACCCATGATAACAGGCGATATTAACATGTCTCTGGGATGTTATGGATGCCGACGAAGGACTGATATAGGTAGGGACGAGATGCTCATGGGTATACCAATGAAAAGACTCGAACCCATGATCCTGGCTCTGGAGAGCATGTACGGAGGAGCGATCAAGAAGCTGAGGGCCAGCACCCGGAAGGAATGAACATCATTTGGTCATGCAACAAAATGGACGCAAGAATAGAATATGCTTTAATGTGGCTTGACAGCCAACATCCAGACACGATCAAGGAAGTTTCACGCACCGTCACAGCATGCCGATACTGGGACCGTCCGGCCTCCCTGATGGAAAATCTGTTACTTAATAAAGGAAAAGGTTCCTGGAACTCCTCGATCAGGGACACCGCAAGAGCCTGTTCTGCCCTCGCCACTGCAGGTATTGCCATTCCGGATGCATCCCCCATGATTGTCTCCCGGCAACAGAAAGATGGGAGTTATAATAGTGATGTCTACGATACCACCTATGCACTGATCGCTCTTGCTGATATGGGAGAAGGTGATCGTATGGGATGTAGATGGCTTGTTGATCATTTTAGTCCGGACTGGGACCATGTGGGCACAGTGTCCCTGATCATCACCGCTCTCCTGAAGCAGGACAATGTGAGAGGGGATGATGAACACAGTGACCTTATCCATAAGCATGCGAAATGGGTCCTGTCCCGGCAGGAAGATGATGGGGGCTGGCGGTATATCGTTACCAGCAATATTGTAATGCAAGCACTGTTGCTTGCAGGCTATCATGACGAAATATCCATATCTGTGAAATGGTTATGGCAAAACATGAACTCCAATGGTTCCTGGGGCAAGGATGAAGGGGATGTTACTGCAACGGCGATGTCATTGATCACGTTGGGCATGTTTGAAAGAAGTAGTATCAACGATCCAGAGGCATTGTAATGATACGGGACATGATCATACGAACCAGATGTTATCGACGATTCAAACAGAGCATCCCACTCACTGATGGACCTACTTCTTGTACTGGCCATGGGAATACCGGATGAGGATATTTTGATCGATACCGTGGTTAATGAAGACATCAGGTACTGGCGTGATGAGCACGACGTTCACCATGTACCAAAAAGAAGACTGGATGATATTTGCATAAGGCCATTTACACTTGAGCACGAGATTGAGGATATATCATCAGTATAAAGAGTACAGCACCACCGTTCGATGACCATATAATATATAAACAATCGAGGAACAATAGCAGTACAGCAGACCCATAGAACAGTATACCAAGCTATTCGCAAAGAGGATGACATTATATCGTATTCAGGATCAACGAGGTTGTGATCATCGATGGAAGACAGATCGATAACATATCATGCAGATACAAATACCTATATCATCAGGAAAAAGGCCTATTTTGAAGATAACGTCAGCATTGAGGGTAACATGATAGTAGGTTCCGGGACAAATTTCTGGAAGGGGCTGAAAGTGAGCGGTACCCTTGAACTCGGGAAGGGTTCGTTCATCAGAAACGATCTGGAAACGGGTAGTGCAGTCATCGGTCCAAGATCAATGATCGGTGGGAATGTGAGTGCCAGCAATGATCTGACACTATTGGATGATGTCACTGTGACTGGATCTGCCATATGTGGTGGTGAGATGATCATACGCCCGGGTTGTAGGATCGGATTTGCCAGAGCAGATAGATGGCTGGAGCTGGTAGGAAAGGTTGATATCAAGGGCTTTGAGTCCGGTACGAAGGTAATCGTTCGTTCCGATGAATGAACATGTTCTGATATGATCGATAGGTTAAGGTATCATTCCTGACCAAACGATCCTGTTTTTTATAGAATTTGAGCAAGAATGCCACCCATTGCAATGAGTAGTTAGTTCATTACTATCACAGAACACCGTTCTCTTTACTGATCCCTAGCCTCAGCCAGCATATTCAACAGGCGTTCACGTAACGTGTTTACTTCATGACTGGTTCGGTCACGCGGGCGAAGAAGGTCCACATTGATGACCTCCTTTATCTTTCCGGGTCGTGCACTCATGACAACGATACGGTCTGCAAGATACACTGCTTCATCCACACTATGTGTCACAAAAAGAATGGTGACACCTTTTTTCTCCCATATCTGAAGCAACTCCTGCTGGAGAATGTTCCTGGTCTGGGCATCCAGTGCCCCAAAGGGTTCATCCATGAGCAATACCTTTGGCTCATTTGCCAGTGCCCTGGCGATCGCAACCCTCTGACGCATCCCGCCAGACAGCTCATAGGGATAGCTGTTCTTGAACTGTTCGAGACCGACGAGCTTGAGGTATTTGTCAGCGATTTCAATGACCTCTTTTTTACCCATTCCCTGCATCTCCAGACCAAACGTGATGTTGTGCATCACTGTTCTCCATGGGAACAGGGAGTATTCCTGGAACACCATCCCACGCCGGGGATCAGGAACTGTGATGTGTTCATTATCCAGAGTGATCTTACCTGAATCGGGAGTGTCCAGTCCTGCAATGGCCCTTAACAACGTCGTTTTTCCGCATCCAGACGGACCTATGAAACATACGAACTCCTTAGCTTTAATATCAAGGCTCACATTATCCAATGCCTGTGTCGATTGTCCTCCCTCCTTTTCGAACACCCGGGAGATACCCTCTAACAATAATCGACTCATTTAGACCACTACCCCTTCACGCCATTTGAGGAGTTTGCCATCCACATACCATCTGAATATCTTGTCAATAAGCAGACCCAAAAACCCGAGTATAAGCATATATACAAGCACAAAATCCATCTGGTGCAGATAATAGTGCCACCATATCTTGTATCCAAGTCCATTCGTACTTACGCCAAACATCTCGGCAGCGACAAGACACATCCAGCCAACCCCCATGGCAATACGTATCCCCGCAGCGATGGATGGCAGGGACGAGGGGAGTGCCACATAACGTATCAGCTCCCGATCCTTCATACATCCCAATACCTTGGCGGCCTCCACATACACCCGGGGTACGCTCTTGAAGCCTTCTACTGTATTAATAATAATAGGAAACACTGCACCAATGAATATCACAAATCCGGCAGAAACGTGGGTCAGTCCGAACCACACAATTGCAAAGGGAATCCAGGCAAGAGGCGGGATCGGACGCACTATTTCTATGAGAGGATCCGTTGCACGATTCACACTCTTGAACCAGCCCATGGCCACACCAATGGGTATGCCGATGAAAACTGCCGAAAGAATACCCAGACCAAAATGAAGTAAACTGATAGAAAGATCAGTAAAAAGTGTTCCGTTCTGAATGATCTTGAAAAAAGAAAAAAGAACATCAGTGAAACTTGGTAGAAGCAGCTTGTTATTGACAACAAGATCGGCAAATAATTGCCAGATCACGATCACTGCTGATATGGATAAAATTTCTAATCCATTCTTGCGTATTGCTTCTACTAAGTTGATGTTCATATTGCCTCCGATACCGTGGAGGGGCAATCCCTCCATGTCCAGCAGCTATTATGCACAGGTCACTAATGTATGTTGCTATTAATTATTCTGCTACAGCTGTATCATAGAAGCTCAGATCAAAGATATCCTCTTCTGTGAGTTCTGTGTCGACGTATTCAAGATCATACTGTACCTGCGCATAGTTCACAGTAGAATCCACAACAGGATGTGGGTTTGCTGACCAGATACCATCCCATTCCTGAAGGGAGGTCTTTACGGTCTCAACGTCCCAGCTCATTTTGGTTGCAAATATCTGGGCGGCTTCATCCATATTATTGAAATTGTATTCGGTAGCCCTAATGTGAGTCTTTACGATCTGGTCCACCATGTCCGGGTGGTTCCTGATAAGGTCGCCACTGACCACAAGCACACAGCACGCATGATTCTCCATGATCTCACCGGATGCCAGCACACTTCGTCCATTGCCTTCATTGGCAATGAGAGTTGGGGCAGGATGAGGCAGGAACGCACCATCGATCTGGCCGGAAGCCATTGCAGTCATCGCATCGCCCGGACCCATTCCTTTGATATCGACATCTACATCAGGATCAAGTCCGTTCTCGATCAGCCAGTTCTTGAGTAGGGTATCCTGTATGGTCCCTGGCGGGAATGTTGCGATCGTGAGGCCTTTCAGGTCCTCTGGACCCTCATATACCAGATCCGGATGCAGCACGAGATCTGATCCCTGTGTGTTGACCGATGCAACGATCTTTGCATCCAGTCCACTGCTTATGGCTGAGATCACCGGTGCAGCTCCGACATATGCAATATCAAGATCACCGGCAAGCATGGAATGCATTTCCGGAGCCCCAGTGGGGAACTCATAATCATTGATCGTCTCAATGCCATAGGATGACAGGTCCTCCTGCCACCAGCCATTCTCCATTGCAGTCATGTGAGCTATCTGGTGAGTGCTTGGCTGATAACCGATATTTAGCTCGGTCATTGTCGTTGCATCCTCTTCCGGAGTGGTACAGCCAGACAATACCACTGCACCGAGAAGAACTAAAGAGATCATTATTGTTGTTATCATTTTTCTCAAACGAACACCTCTGCGATTGAATAATTTACTTACAGATTCTATCATAGAAATGCCTTATTTATATCTTGCCATATATCGTGATGTTTTATCCTATATGTATTAATACTAAAGAACTTATTACCTATAACGGACAATTATTGAACAGGAGTTATCCACATGAGTATTGCAGACAAAGTGATCTATGCAGCCTTTGATTCCGATGAAGCGTTCCAGCAGATGCTGCCGAAGGTCATCAGGGAATATCTGGAGATCACAGCTATCGAGTTCTCAGAACTGGCTGGTATACCCCATAGTACCCTGTACAAATTGATGTCAGGCAACCGGGAACCGAACATGAGGACATTGAGACAGATCGTAAAGACTATCAGGACTCTTGAAGGAGAACACAAGGGGGAGTTCATCGCTGTCATTGCCTCTCGTCCCGTGCTGGACAATATCACTGAGACGAAAAGAAAGATCGGTGACCAATTATGTACGATACGGGAATATTCAGCAACGTCCATGGAGGAAGCCATTATCGCAGCAGTGCGTGCCGAGCAAGACGGAGCAAAGGGTCTGGTCTGCGCGCCGATCGTTAGCCCTACCATTGAGAAAATCATACAGATACCTGTTTCGACGATCATGCCGAAGAACAGCCTCATTGATGCCATCGAGAACGTGGCACGAAAGATCAAGTGAAAAAGAAATATTAAAAAAAGATTGCCAGCACTGGTATGACCAGTGCTGATATTTCAGATCGTATATCTGTTTTTTGTGTTCTTATTTCTTTATCGACGAGATCATCTCTTTGGCAGCGTCTAACATCTCACCGATCCTTGCACCTGCAGTATCTACGGTCCAGCCTCCGGCTGTGAACAGATATGCAGTTCCACCTGCTGCCAGCAGACCTGCGCCCCCAAGGGCATACAGGATGATACCCAGTCCTTCAACGACCACAATAGTACCAGTCATACCGGCTATTTTGACCAGATAGGTTCCGGGTTCACCGGCGGTGTGGGTGAACTGCACAGTGGTGGAATTATTCACACCGAGGGTGATCTGCTTGCTGTCGGTAACATGATCATTGATCAGCAGATCCACATTGTAGCTGCCCTCAGCATTACCAATGTTCAATGCATCAAGGGTGATGGTCACGTCCTTGCCGGTCTTGACCTCCAGTGGGGAGATTACAAGATCACTGAACTGGAACTCTGCCTCCATGGCCATTACCTCAAAATTGAGCTCAGTTTCAAGATAACCTTCAGCTGTAGCAATGAGTTTGTGCATACCAGGCTCGGTCACAGTATAGGTGAGAGTACCATCCTCGGACGTAATGCCCAGTGACGTACCATCAAAGGTGACATCTGCACCCCCGATCAGGTCACCGCCAATGGATTTGACAACTGTGATGGTGATGGAATTACCCTCATAGACCTCTTCCGGTAAGATCTCGATACTGATCTTTCGTTCTTCATCGTCCGGAGAGATCACCTCTAATTCTCCCTCGCCTGACGTGTATCCTTCCTTCTCGGCCGTGATTGTGAAGATACCCGCATCGTTCGGAGTATAGGTCACAGTACCCTCATCGGAGGTGGTACCGACGGTCTTACCTTCTGCCTTAATGGTAACTTCTCCCACAGACATTCCTCTGGATGTCACCGAGATGGTCACACTGTCACCTTCAGTGATAATTGTGTCAAAGTCCAGATCCAGCGACTCGTCTGGTGCGGTCTCGACCTCAACGTAGGGGTAGTAGCGCACGTTGCCAGGATCGTCTGCAACCTTGAACACGATCTCGCCCATGATATCAATGGTCTCGCCATCATCCAGATGTATGGAATCATCGTTCTTCATGGTGATGCCACCAGTCGTTGATGTGACTTCCATCTCACCATAGTTATCGCCATTCTTTACCTCGATATACTCATCGGAGATCTGGAAGATACCTTCCACAAATACCGCATTGGTCTCAGTACCACGGAAGATCTCATTGAAGTGAACCACAATGATCGGCACATCGTCCTCATCTCCCAGGTCCTTCTCATAGACGAAATTATCATTGGTAGAGATGACTTCACTTTCAACCTTATCCCCATCCTTGGTGAGTTCCACAAATACCTTGCTACCATCCTGATCAACCTCTACGATCTTCAGTGCATAACCTTCCTCAAGGATCAGTGATTGACCAGAGTATATCGATGTATCTTCTCCGCTGTCGATCAATACTTTGGAGAGCTGACCTCCGGAGATAAGATCGAAATTACCGTCCCATATATTTTCATTCGTATATCCTGCAAAGTACTTCTCGGACATGAAACCAATGACCTGATACACACCCCAATTACCATATTCAAATGTGTTGTTGATAGACGTGGCCGTGTATACAAGGTTACCCGCATTTATCGTGTCACCATTAAGAGTTATAACTGCAAGCGATTCGCTCATGATCCCTTCATCGATATCATAGTAAAATCCCTCAAAGTTCAGCGGTGTCCAGGTCAGCCCTTCATCTTCCGCAATTGTACCCCGCAATTCATAGGTACCGGGGTCAGACATGTCCACAAATGGAGCGAACCTGAGAGTTGATGAATCTGCTACTATGAACTTGAGTTTGCCCATGATATCAACGATGTCGCCCTCATCGAGCTTGATGGTATCATCGTTCTCCATCTTGATCTTCGTGGATGACACAGATGTGACTTCCATCTTACCATAGTTGTCACCATCCTCTACTTCCGTGTATTCATCAGATATCTGGAAGATACCATCTACGAACACCGCACTGGTCTCAGTACCGCTGAAGATCTCATCGAAATGCACGGTGATGATCGGGACATCGTCCACAGATCCCAGATCCTTCTCATACACATAGGTGCTGTCAGAGGACAGAATAGCTTCATCCACCTCAGAACCATCCTTGGTAAGGGTCACAAAGACCTTATCACCATTAACGTCAAGCTGGATGATGTTCAGAGCGTATCCATCTTCAAGGATCAATGCTGAACCAGCATAGATCGAGGTCTGTCCATCATACGAATCTTTATCGTCATCGATCAGCACCCTGCATAGCTGTCCGTCCGACATGAGACTTATGGTTTTACCATTCGCAATGTC
>JAIOTO010000028.1 GCA_021106765.1 Methanosarcinaceae archaeon | reverse complement strand
TAAAGGAGATCGTGAGCTGGGTTTAGACCGTCGTGAGACAGGTCGGTTACTATCTACTAGAGGTGTCTGTGGTCTGAGGGTAAGTTGCTTTTAGTACGAGAGGAACAGGGCAACGGTGCCACTGGTCTATCGGTTGTCCGACAGGGCATCGCCGAGCAGCTACGCACTAAGGAATAAGAGCTGAATGCATCTAAGCTCGAAATCTGACCTGAAAAGAGACCACTTTAAGGATTCCGGTAAAAGACCGGGTTAATAGAGTCGGGATGTAAGCACCAAGGTAACGAGGTGTTCAGTCCGCGGCTACTAATATCCGTGCCTTTTCTGCTTTGCTTTATTCAGGCGAAATCTGATATGTAACTTGGGATACATGATCGCTATCGCGATGCATAGATTTATATGCATGTGTGGCATCAAGGAGTTCCGCTAATAGTGCCAAGGTGGCGGAGCGGCTACGCAATCGCCTGCAGAGCGATTCCATTCCGGTTCGAATCCGGACCTTGGCTTTAATAGCATCCAGATAATACGAGTGTAAGAGTACAGCGGCCATAGCGGCGGGGCAATTCCTGTTCCCATTCCGAACACAGAAGATAAGTCTGCCAGCGTTGTATATTGTACTAAAGTGCGAGAGCCTTTGGGAACTATACATCGCTGCTGTGCTCACTCATTATCATTTTCTTATCCTGACAGATCCCAATCAATGAGCTGTGCGATTTGAGATCACAACAGACATTTCCATTTTTGGGCACGGTCCAGCATATTACTTCTGTTTGCTCCACTGGATGATGGAAGTATCTTTGTTCTGTATCCCATTTCCTTGAACATATGTTCTGCTTCGCCAGCTTTCTTTCCGTTGAAACAGACCAGTTCGAGTTTTGGTATCATCTGATCCAGTCTGGAAAGATCATTGATCTGAGTATTTATTATATTCGAATCTGAGCTTCCTTCCCTCTCACATTCTCGAAACACATCCCACAATCCAATTCCGTTATCTTGCAGTATACGTATCTTCTCATCATACTCCAGTTCATTGATATCCTGACCAATGGTGATGCTTATAAGCCTCCAGAAGTCATTGCCGGGGTGTGCGTAATATTGCTGTTGTCGCAATGATTCATCACTGGGTAGCGATCCAAGTATAAGGACTGTTGTATTCTTATTAGTTATTTTTTTAAGTCCCGTTTTTCTTATCATTGTATCATTTTCCTAATTGGATTGCAAAAGTATATGTCTATTCAAGATGTAGTCATATGATATGAATATTTTGAGAAAATTGTATGGTGATACCACAAAGAATATGCAGATGAAAAAGTTGGATCAATCTGCTGAATCTGTCTATGGAAAGGGTTATGTGCTTTTTGAGATTGGCCGTTATGAGGAGACTTTGCAAAGGTACGATGAAGCTATCGATATTTGGGATAAGCTTGAGCGTATCCTACTGGTTAATCAAAGGCACGAAGAAGCTAAGCGTGTGCATGAAAGAATGTCTGAAGCTAGGTTCAACAAATCATTTGTCCTGTACAAACTGTCTCGTTATGATGATGCACTGAATATCATAGATCAGGCACTCGAATCCGAGCCTGACAGACCCAATTACTTGTTTAGCAGGGGCTTTGTACTCCTTGCTCTTGAAAATCCCGACAGCGCTCTCGAATCTTTCGAGAGATCCGCTGCTATGGCCCCCAAACTAGCAGATTCCTGGTACTATATGGGAATGATATTCTATCATCGTAAGCAGTACGACAGGGCACTAGAATGTTACGACAAGGCACTGGAATATGCAGATACATTGCACTTCCCTTTCCCCAGGTATTCCTTTTTAAACCTGTTTCCTACTCCCCGGATCAAAGATAATAATGCAGAAATTCTGTACTGTAAAGGGAATACACTGTATGAGATGGGCCGTTATGAGGATGCACTTGAGGCCCTTGAGGCTGCCATTGAGACCAGAGCTCAATTTGTCGAAGCCTGGCAGAGCATTGGCAACACCCGCTTAAAGCTCGGCAAGCAGACTGCTGCGCACAGTGCCTTTGAATGTGTTCTACACCTGGATCCTACAAACGTGGATGCCTGGCGTTGTAAGGGTGACATCCTTTCTGATGAGGGTCAGATGGAAGAAGCAGAAGATGCGTATAAGCGATCCCGCCGCGACATCACAGAAGAAAAAAATAAAGACGACGCAGAAGCCTGAATGCGCTATCTGGATACGAATGGATCAATGCTCAATACATAGTCCTGTCTGGTTTCAGCTTCCACTCCTGCAGAAGTGGTTCGCATTGGTCCGAATCAATATTCTCACAATTGATCGGCAAGTTTTCCGTATCTCCTCTTAACATCCTATAGATCCTGTCATCATCAAATCCAATCTCAGTCACATTCGTTGTAGTCGTGCCATAATATATCTTCTTGATCCTTGCCCAGCAAATGGCAGACAGACACATAGGGCAGGGTTGTGATGTGGTATATATCTCGCAGTCAGAAAGGTCGAATCGTTCCAGAATAGCAGACGCTCTCCGTATTGCAAGGATCTCAGCATGTGCGGATGGGTCATTCGTCTTCAGGACCTCGTTATGTGCTGCCGATATGACACTGTCATCTCTGATAACAACAGCTCCGAACGGCCCTCCTTCATTTTGATCCATACCTTCCCTTGCCTCCCGGATCGCAATTTCCATGAATCGATTCATAATGCTCATACCATTAATTTAGTTAAGAGTATTTCTAAATCCCTGTTAAGAGGAGTTCATTTTTTGGTTAGCTGCTCCATCAGAAGATCAATAGCTTCCCTTTCAGGCTCTGCACCACATTTTACTATGGTGTTCCTGTATGCCCTAATCAATTTCAGGTATTTCTCATCATTTGTCAGCTTATATCGTGTAGCATGAATTGCAGATTCTATGATCAGGTTGAACCCCCGATTTGGGGCTTTTATCCGGCATTGGTTGACATGAGCATGGAGGGGGATTATCTCTGCTACTAATGCCTCGGAAGTCTTTTTGATGTTAATGCATTCGAACGCTACCCAGCTTAAGGCACCTTTTAAAACTGCAAGTCCATGTTTATCATAGGAAACAATATTAAAATCTGAATTGTCTAGATGGTGCAGGGTTGATTTCACAATAAGAATAGGATCGTAAACAACATTTGCTACAAGTAACTGATTCTCAAGTACGTTCCTATAAGTGTTCGATCCCCTGAATAGCCGGACGTACACTTTATCATTCTTTCGCATGATGCCTATAGGTGCAGCATTAGGATTCCAGCCATTATATGTTGTCACGACCGTTTCAGAGATACCTTCACCTATCCCAAAATCGTCAAGATCGATCGTTGTCATTAGAATCTCAAACCTCCAAGCAGTGCAATGAACAGACCGGCAATGATAATATCAGCAGTCGACCCAGGATTGATCCGTTCTCTTATCAGTTTCTCATCGAAAAGCTGGATCTCTGGTATTGCAGCATCAATGTTGAATCCCCCTTTCTCAATGTCATTTAGCACAATTTGTGCCTGCTTTGAAACCTTCTGTGATACATATTTGTCATACTTTGTCTGAATGAAGGTATCTGGACATTCGGACAGGAGCTTCAAGAATGCATAGACAACTGCATCGTTGATATCCAGGCCACCACCGTTATGCACATTATCCTGCTCCATAAGATGCGTGATAAGTTTCCCACAATATGCGCAGGTTGTAAAACCGGTGGTCCATTCCCTTGCGATCTGGTCGTATCCTTTTGATATCTCCATCAGATCATACAGGCTAACCCCTCTTTCCTTTAGCGAGTCTATCGATCTCCTGTCCTGAAGGTCGAACTCCTCTACGTCTGTAACATTTACTCCTGCACAGCTGAATGTGCGGTAGAATTGAATAGCATCATTATTATCCGTACTTTTTACAATACTATGAGCTCTGGAGATAAGATCGTTCACCGTTGCCCCCTCCTGTCCCAGTATCTCCCCTGCAGCCATTGAAAGAGGTATCAGTAAAAGGAATGCCCCAAAATGCGTATTGCCCCCTTTTTGCCATAATGTACTTTCATGTACTGCCTGTCGTATCAGGGTTCCCACACAATTTCTATTTTCTGCAGCAACCTCGATCACGGGATACACACCTGTTGCCGAGGCAAGGAAATGCTCATATCTGGTATCCTCAAAGTCATGGCATCTGTCAATGTTCCCTGGCTTTGGAGACGCGGAAACTTCCAGTACCATAGCAAGTTGTGCGCAACGTGCGATGTATGAGGTGATCTGGTCAGGATCCAATTCACCCCCAAATGATAATTCGGATTTAATTTTCATTCACTGGTTTTTTAGCATTATCTAGTATATAAGTTGCAAGGTCCTTTTTAAGTTGCATGTAGTCTGAAGGGCTGAGTTCGATCATATCCAGGACCCCATCCCTCAGGTAACACGGTTTTGTGATCTTACAGCACCATACGAGACTACCAAAGCATGTACTATCTCCATATTCAAGGAGAGTTCCCTTTGCAAATTCCATCTTCATATCTGTGAATTCCTGTGCAGTCAACCCCAATTGTTTGATCTTTCCGTGTACAGCACATGGTTTGACCGGCAGGCAGCAGAACGTCAGGCCTCGAAGGTCACCCTCTCCACGGCAGATATGTTTTGGTGAATTGTACCATCCATTCTGTCGCTGCAAATCCGTGATATTCTTCACCAGCGTATCAACCAATTGAGGATCATGGAGAACCCCGCGGGAGATGGAAACCATGTCAGTACCCCGTGAGAACATTTCTTTGGCATCGGAAAAACTATTCACTGAATTGTTTCCTATCATAAAGATACGTGTTGCATCCCGGATATGTCGTATGGCCTTCAGATCGGCGCCAGCTCCCGGCTTCATCGCATCAATGTGCAGTATGTCCGCACCCGCAGCTTCAATGCATCTCGCAAGTTGTACATCGTCCACTACATTCGCACGTATCTTAACAGATAGCACAACACCTGTTTCCTTGATCGCCTTGATCCATTCCTCCAGTCTGGGAAGGTCAGCCATGAGTCCCTCTCCCGTCCCGATACCGATCATTTCCGGCTGTCGACAGTGAGCATCAAGTTCCAGTATAGCACCAGCATCTCGTATGATCTCTGCGGCTTCAAGCAATGGCCCAATGGCCGAGCTTCGAACGTTGAGGGCTAATATTCCGTTAATATCAGTATTATCGATCTCCTCTCTCAGAAATTTCATAGGATTATCTGAAATAAACTCCTCGCGCCCTCTTGCAATAAGCTTGCTGGCGGCCTCGTTCGTAGCCGTATCCAGATTATACCCCCCGATGACGACAAGTCCGGCATTTCCTCCATATTTGCTGGCAAACTTGCTATCAGTTATCCCTGCCATGGGAGCTATGGCAATGGGGTTGTTGAATGTCGTGTATCCAACACGCATGTCAAATAGTTCATTGTTCATGAATGATCCTCTGTTTATTTTTGCGTATGCTGAAGTATTAGAGGAATGCTCCCTTATTAATCTTTACGTAATAGTTAACTCGCTGTGTAATAGTTTGGTACATGAACTGTGGTATTTTGTTTAAGATATCGTAGCAATCATTCAGTATATTCTATTGGTCAATATCTGATTGCATAAACATTATATCATGTCTGTCACCATTATTGGTAGGTACAGGTTTTTGCATAATCCAATGGTTTTTATTGTGTACCTACGGAGAAGGAAACATCATGAGTGATATGCTTATCAAAAATACACGGGTATTTTTCAATAATCGTCTGCAGCCCGGCGAGGTACTTATTGAGGACGGAAAGATCAAACGTATCGCAAAGGATATTCTGGGTGTGGATGCAGGTATGACGATCGATGTTGGTGGGGCCCTGACGCTTCCTGCTGGTATTGATGTGCATGTGCATTTCAGAGAGCCGGGTATGACCAATAAGGAAGACTGGTATACAGGGTCATGTGCAGCAGTTGCAGGCGGGATCACCACTGTTATCGAACATCCGAACACTATACCACCAACGGTGGACAAGAGATCATTCAAACAAAAGTTACGGCTGGCAAAACGTAAATCAGTCGTTGATTTTGGGATCAATGGAGGAGTGACCCATAATGTGGATAAACTACCTCTATTGTGGGAACTCGGTGTAACGGCATTTGGCGAGATATTCATGGCCGAGTCCACGGGGGAATTGAATATCAATGAAGATGATATGTCCCAGGCATTTGATACTATCAAGGAACTTGGGGCATTGGCCTGTATACATGCGGAAGATGAAAAGATACGACTTGAGAATGAGTCTCTCCTTAAGAATGATATGTCTGCACAATCCCATTCCAGAATCCGTTCCAATCTATGCGAAGGTCTTGCGGTCGAACGAGCAGTTGAACTGATACATGGATCTGGTACAAGGGCCCATTTTTGCCACATCAGCACCCTTGAGGCCATGGGTGTTCTTCGCAAGGAAAGATATATGGCTATACATGGAGGCGCTGAAGGCGCTGAACATGGTAAAGGTGATGGGCTCGATGGATCCCGTATAACCTTTGAAGTAGCACCACATCACATGTTCCTGTCAACACGTGACTGGGAGCGTCTTGGTTCATTTGGGAAAATGAATCCTCCTCTGCGGGATCGAAGGAATGTCAAGGCTCTGGTCAATGGTGTTAATGATGGGACTGTTGATGTGGTGGCTTCTGATCACGCACCTCACCGTGAGTTAGAGAAGGATATGGATATCAGAAGTGCACCCGCGGGTGTGCCCGGGGTTGAGACCCTGATGCCCCTGATGCTTAATGCAGTCAAGCGAAATATTCTCCCTCTGGGACGGATGATCGAGGTCACAAGTAAGAATCCTGCAAGGATCTTTGATCTTGACAGGCATTCAAAAGGTTCGTTTGCACAAGGATATGATGCTGATCTGATAATTGTGGACCCGCATGATGTTCGTACGATCAAGGCAGATGATCTGCACAGTAAAGCCGGATGGACTCCATATGAAGGGATGGATGGAATATTTCCTAAGATTACACTTTTACGGGGAGAGATTGTGTGGGATGCAGATATCAATGTATCTCGTGGATATGGCAAGTTCCTGGAAGGTTGTGGACACAATATATCCGAATAATGTATGTAACTTATGTATGCATGTGCACATGTGAGCAAAGGTTATATACATTTAGTCATAATTTACCATTATGGTGCGAAATAAATTTCCTGTACATACTACCTTGAGTTCTGATGCCATCAAGGTTCTGGAGCGGTATGAAAAGGAACTTGGTGCAAAGAACCTTGTGCTTGAAAAAGCACTAATGTCATTGGATAGTACACGTTTCAAATCCAAACTCGATACCAAGAACATTGATCGTATGGTCAAAAGGATGTCTTCAGGTATAATTGGACTCGACGATGTGCTCGAAGGTGGTATTCCCGAAGGTTTCTCTGTGATCGTTACCGGTCCCCCTGGGACAGGAAAGAGTACTATGAGCATGCAATTCCTGATGGAAGGCGTCAAAAACGATGAGAAATGCATATTTTTTTCTTTTGAGGAAAGGTTGCAGCAGTTGGTACAGCATTTCGTACGTTTTGGATGGGATATTGCTAAGCACATGGATGATGGATACCTCGAGGTTTTTAGTATGTCAATGCTATCATTTGAAGAGATCAATGAGATCATTGAAACGTATAAGCCTCAGCGTGTGGTATTCGACTCGATCAATGTGTTCAGTAAATCAGAGGATTTCCGAAAGTCTATAGCATGGCGCTCTTTACATCGAATATTGAAGACCAGAAAGATCACGTCGCTTCTGATCACAGAAAAACATCATGGACTTGAGACAAAAACGTTCGATGATTATGATTTCCTGGGAGATGGCATCATTTTCCTTGATGCGATGCAGGTAAATGAGATCGATACGACATTGACACCGGTGATGGCTATCCAGAAGATGAGGGCTACCAAGGTAGACCCGACACCACAACCTTTCAGGTTCACGGACAATGGTATTGTAAAATACAGATCTGTTCACCTATCATCAAAGGCACTTCAGGACAAAATGAAGGGAACACGCAATACGCCAGATGAGTTTGGTGATCCATTCGCTTCAGGTGAAATAGGATATTAATGCAGCGATCATTGTTGTTATGTAGATGGCCCTGAAGTTACCTGCTCCGCCAATGTTGATATAAGCACTTCCATTTTTTTCTTTATCAAGGGTTAGAAGGGTTGTGAGCGTGCCTATCATAATGCCTCCTGTACCGGCAACGAAAGTTATGAGTGCAGCATTTTGAGGGTCAAATATCAGGGCGAAAGGTATCGCTATAATTCCGATGTAACTGGGGATCACGATGCCGATACCGTCTACGATCTCTGAGAGCAGTGTTACCGCCACGATAATGATCAACATGATCTCAAGGGCAGCGAAGTTAATTTGTGTTATGATCAGATACAGTAGTATGCTCAGTGGTATTAGGAATCCACCCAAATTGAAGGTTACGATGGTGTTAAATACACGGCTTGTGGCACTGGATATCTCTTCGACCAGTGGTACCGAGTATATTTCTTCGAGTACAAGCGCATCTCTCTCAAGGGTCTTATTTTTTCTTGTACGGATCTTCGAAATAGGGATCTCTATATTGCAGGTCACAAGCATGGCCAGTAGTATTAAAAAAAGAGGTATGGATGAGATGGTACCCAGTGACAGCTCTTGCTGATAGCAAAGGACGGCAACTGGTGCAAGGATGATGGCAGATATTACAAACATCCGAATTTCCGATCGATTGATGTATCCTCTCATTATATCTCCTGCTTAGTTATGCTGGGGCAAAAGGTCATTCAGATCCTTTATTTGATGTTGGAAAGGTCTTCGATTATTCCTTCATACTGCAGAGGTTTTCCAGAACGATCACGTGTTATATGCGTCCTTTCAGCAACCTGTCGCACATCGCCAGATCGTGTTAGTATTTGGTATTCCTGATAAAAATCACTCTTCCCTTCCTCACACTGTCGCTGGAGTTCTGACTCAACACGCTTCAAGTCATTGGGATGCACGATATCCCCATAGGAAATGGAACCAGATATGAAATCATCAACATTATAGCCGAATTGAGTAATGTCATCTGAAACGTATTTTACAGGCCAGTTCTCTGCTGTTTTCCATATGAATATCACAACCGGATTATCGGTGCTGATCGTTTCGATCATACCCTGTGGTCCTTTATCTTTCACCTCGTCAGTGATATCCATGACAAGACCCTGATAGTGGGTGATGACACCATTTGTTTTTTTATCAACAAAACTCCTTTCAGCAACCCATCTAGTGTTACCGTTCTTTGTAATTATCCGGTAGCGGTGGTTATATTCTCGATGTTCTTCTTGACTGTTACTCTGCAAATTGGATTTAATATTTTTCCGGTCTTCAGGATGCACGATATCGCCATAGCATATATCTCCGGATAGAAAATCATCTACTGTATAACCGAACTGTTCAATGTTGTCCGATACGAACTCAACTGGCCAGTTCGCTCCGGTCTTCCACAGGAATACTATTACAGGATTCTCTATGTCAGTTGATCTCTCTGTATCATCTTTAGCTTCAACTGGAATCATGGGTGTCCACCTCCTATTGTCAGAATATGTCCTCAGTTCCATATTTTCCTCTAAACTTATATACCTTTAGTATTTGTCGTACAGATCTACCCATGACCCATAAAAAATAGCATTATTGTGTCGATTTTGATAATTCTATCCGACATCCCAATCATTATGAACAATGAGTATATATGATATATCATGAGTGAAGAACCGAATGGATCAAAGATGAACCATAAGACGAAGGACTTCGGGCACTTTCGAGTCGAATTGAGCTACAACGACATAAAAGGTCAGATCCTGATATGGGCCATTGCAGAGGACAATGAACGTTTTACTATAACATCAAGTGATGACGGTAAATGGGATTGCATATTTGCTAGTCATTATCCAGATCAAGAGGAAGCATTTATCGCTTATGATCACTATATTTCAGCCCAGCAGATAGATAATATCTTTTCTTTCAGTGGTTTTGGAAAATCCCGATGTGCATGAGTTCTCATTTAATCAGGAGATGATACGATTATGGATTTGAACACTATCACAAAACATCAGGCACAGTATGCAGGATACATGGTCTTTGTGATCGTTTTTGTTGTATCAGGCTTCTCTTGGATAATGTCAATGGGATATCAATCTCTTATGTTCGTGCCGGCAGTTTTTTTACTCGGAATGATCGGTTTCTGGCTGGGTGGATTTCTGCACAATAAATTTCTGAATAATGATAATTGATCAATTGAAATGTTTCTTCTTGTAAGGTACTAAGGTTCTGTATCACAGTATCTCCGGTTCATCCAGTTCCACATCCAGCACCTTTAGATCCTGAACATTACCACTGCTGTCATAACATTGCCAACTCATTTTATCGTAAGGGGCTGCCACGATGATATGGTGACTTCCGGTCTTGCTGAACAGTTTGCGATCGGCACTTGAAGGTGTGAAATAGGGTCCGGGATGACTGTGTACTGAGCCAACGGAAGATATGTTGGGCATCATAAAAAGTTTGATCACAGCATTACGGTCGCTGGACTCGGTGCCGGGGAGTATGATCACCTCTGTGATGATACCGTCCTCTACGCTCAGGAGACCCGCAAATTCATTAGGGGCTGTGGATTTGCTTACATTCAGGATGAAATCCAGTGTTTCACGAGCAATGCCTTTAACCTTCATTATAAGAACAAGGTATGGAGGACATATATGTTTTTGGTAGATTAATATATCCGAATTATCAGATGCCAATGCCGATGATACGGAGGAGACTCCAGTTCAAGTAGACGATAAGGAGGTTGTTAACCGTCAGGAAAATTCCAAGTGTACTGATGGAGTATTTCACTCCTTTCCATAGAAGGGGTGCCATTGAATGGTCAAGATCAATAAGTTTCTTGTAATTGTAGAATATAAGAGCAATGAATAATAATTTCAACAGAAATACGGAATAGATACCATATTTAAATATGATCTCAGCGAGGAAGAAGTTTGCTTCATATCCATATGCCAGTGCGTATATGGTGGTTATACTGTCCCCAACTATATAGAATATTATGATGTATCGTATTTCCCACAGGAACTGTAGTATTGATCTAATCGTATCCACCAATAGGTAATTGTACGCACGAATATAAATAAATATACGTTATTGGTACATATGGTGATACGTGTAGTTTGATATGGTTCGATCATAGCTATTTCAATTGAACAGCAGGTACAACCCGCCTGATATCATTGCACCTGCAAACGTTGCTACAAAATTGACGCCACTGTTTGATAGTAGTCCTCGTTTTTGGAGTGTTGCACCGAGGACACTGTCGAAGTTGGTGCCCAGGAATCCGCCTGCTACGGTAATGGCCACTGCAAGGATTGCATTGTCCACAACACCAAACGAAAAGGCAAGTATTCCGATGACAGCAGAACCTCCGATAGCAGCCAGTTCTCCAAGCAGTGTTACCCCTCCATCGATGCCAGTCTGTACCGGTCGCAACGTCGTGATAAGGTGTGGTTGCTGTTTGGATGTGGTGCCAATTTCACTTGCAAGAGTATCTCCTGTAGCGGTTGCCACCGTGCCGAGGAATGCATATATGATCACTGTACTGTACTCCGGGAATATGCCATGGGCGATGGCAAGAACAAGGGCTGCTGTACTGTTGCTAAATACGTTCTCATAGGTACGGACACCGCCCTTTGATTGGGCAAGTCCCAGAGATTCCTTGTATCTGTATCGGTATTTCGTGAATATGCCCCCCAGGATGAAGAATGTAAGGAGTAGCACGAACCATAGGATGTTACTGAACACAATAACAAGCACGCCCATAAGAGTTGCACTGAACACGGCTGATATGTCGGCTATTTTTGTTCTATAGGAAACATATCCCAGGAACAGGGCAAACAGAAGAGCCAGGACAATTTGTTGTGGTGGTACAGAATATCCAAACGAGAAGAATGCCCACATTGCCATCCCGGACCCCAGGGTGACAGATATGTTCTCATCGATTTTCGAGGGGATCGATTCAAAAAGTGCTCCTGTGATCGATCCTATAACCGCGACAAAAAAGATCATATCATAGGAAGCATTCATACCCTGCCAGTAACATATCCATAGACCTGTTAATGATGCACAAACAATCCCTGCTACCAACAGGGCTATGCTGGAATTAAGTGAGGATAATTGAATGATCTCATTCCTATACCTATTTTGGGGGTATTCCTCATTGATCAATGATGTATATTTAAGCATACTCCTACGGCGTATAATTGTAGCAACTCCTACACCAAATGTCGATATCCCGACTGCCTGACCGATCACATAGAGTGGAAGTGAATGAGAAAACATCGCAAGTATGTTGCTGATCAGGAAGAGGACGACGATCGATAAAAAGAGGTTGTTTATGCTATTCGGCTGGGTATATAGATCGACTGGATGTGTTCCATCTGTTCTTCTGATCAGTTTGTGTGAGATGATCAGTCCTGCAAGAGAAAGCACTAACAGGATCTGCACACTAAAAAATGGGAACGCCAAGAGGGCGAATATGATGAAAAATGATGTATATATCTGTCTGCGTGTGGCAGAGTCCATGTGTTCTAAACATTCAGATATGCTGTTCATATGAATCGATATTTAGTTTATTGTCTGAGTATGTCGATGTAGAGTAAGATGTTTATATTCGATAAAATGGATTCCCTCTCTATATAAACATGAGGGTGAGGTGACTGTAGGTGTACGTATTAATATTAATAATGTGGGAGTAGCAATCATCACATCACATACACCATAAATGTCATTACACGACATTCTATGAACATATTTATATATTGTAAATGCATATTATATTCATCGTTGACTTCTGGGAAAATTCCTATATCTCACGATAATTGTCAGTAAAATTAGGTCCTTATGGGAAGGGATACGATGACAAGCGAGTTATTTCAAAACGAAACAAATGAGGCACGGCATTATCTTGATGTCGCAGGTTTCATAATCGGGGTTCTTGACAGAAACCAAAATATCATCTTTGCCAACAAAAAAGGTTGTGAGGTCTTAGGATACAGTGAAGATGAGATCGTTGGCAAAAACTGGTTTGCTACTTTTCTTCCAGAGAGAATCAAGCAAATTGCGAAGGATAATTATCGAATGTGGATGGCGGGAGAGAGTGAGCCACCAGAATATTCAGAGATGCCTATTGTGACCCGAAATGGTAATGAGAGACTGATTCGCTGGCACGATGTGATTTTAAAGGATGAGGAGGGCAATATAACTGGGACCATCAGTTCCGGGGAAGATATCACCCTACACAAGCGGACGGAAGATGTATTGTACGATCGTGAGATGCGCAACAAGGCGGTCGTCCAATTGCTTCCAGACACGATGTTCCGATTAAGTCGGGATGGAACTTTTCTTGATTACAATACTCCTTCCGATGATTTACTTGGTGTCCAATCCGAATTGATCATAGGAAGTAACATACAAGAGCTAGGTTTCCCGGAAAAGGTGGTGAAGCAGTTCCAGCGATCCATCGAAAAGGTCCTTGAGTCTGGTACATTGCAGAAATTTGAGTATAATTTAAATACCTTAACTGCTGAAGGAAAATTCGAGGCATATATAGTTCCTTGTGCTGAGGCCGAAGTCCTTCTCATCATATGCGATATTACCACACATAAGCAAGCAGAAGGGACTTTTCTCCACTATGCATAGCAACTGGAACGATCCAATGAGCTCAAGGATCTATTTACTGACATAATGTGTCATGATCTGTTAAATCCTGCTGGCATCGTCAAAGGCTTTACCGAAGTGTTGCTCAATATCGAAGAAAATGAGAAAAAACGGGATTTCCTTCATAAGATCAAACGAAATAATACACATATCATCAATATAATTGAAAATGCTTCTAATTGGTCAAAGCTTGAGTCCATGGACAAGATCAAGTTGGAAATCAAGGACCTTGGTTCTGTGATCCTTAAGACTCCGGACGTTTTTTCATCACAGCTCGAAGATAAACAAATGACTGTTCATTTCGCCGTCAGTGGCCAGTACATGGCACGCATAAACCCCATAGTTGAAGAAGTGTTCTCCAATTTGTTTTCCAATGCTATCAAATACAGTCCCAAAGGAAGTGATATCATATTTGATGTGGTCGATATGCATGACTTCTGGAAGGTTACTGTTGTTGATTCAGGCGAGGGCATAGCCGATGAGGACAAAGTGTATGTCTTTGATCGATTCAAGCGGGTTAACAAAAAGGGTGTCAAAGGTGCCGGACTTGGCCTCTCCATCGTCAAACGAATCATCGAGTTGCATGGTGGTCAGGTTGGAGTAGAGGACAATCTGCAGGGACGAGGCAGCGTGTTCTGGGTGACACTGAAGAAAGCGTAAGTCGGTTATGGGTGTTTCAGGATTGATATAGATAAGCATCCTTCGGGCTTATAAGCTTACAAAAGTGCTTTTTCGATGTACTGGAATACATCTTGAAGGTCGTTGTATCTCAGGTGAGCATACCGATCAAGTGGGGTTGGCATATTGTTAACGATCACAAGTTTTCCGTCATTTTCCAGGGTATACAGTGGCAGCGATGCTGCCGGTTGGACCACCAGGGATGAACCGATGACAATAAGGACATCGGCTTCTGATACTTCCTTTATAGCGGCATCGAGCGTTTCCTGATCCAGCATCTCACCATAGAAGGTGATGTCGGGTTTGATGAGGCCACCGCAGCCGTCACATAGTGGGATATTATCCTGTTGTACAATATCTGCAATATTCTTATAGGAATAATGTCTGCCACATTGCAGACAATGATGGCTGGCTGGTGATCCGTGGATCTCAATGATATTAATAGATCCGGCTTTCTGATGTAGCATGTCGATATTTTGCGTGATGATGGCCTTAACGATTCCCTGCTCTTCCATCCGTGCCAGGATCTTATGTATGAGGCCTGGTTCGCGTTCATTCAGGTTGTAGATCAGGTCTTTCGAATGGTGGTAATAATATGATGGATCGTTATGGAACTCATCCAGGGAAAATATCCTGTCTGCATCATACTTGGTATACAGGCCACTCTTTCCCCGAAAGTCTGGGATGCCCGAGAATGTCGACACACCTGCACCACTGAGAAAGACGCAGTGGTTCGATGTCTTCAACAGGTAAATAATATCATCCATACAAATAATATATGGTGGATAAGTAAAACACTTTTTGCTGAAACATGTGTTGGTATTGGGAAGTAAAAAGGTAAGACGGTGGAAAAGTATACGTGATCATATAAGTCTATCACAAATTATATATCATCTCATAACAGCAATAGCATCGATTGCATAATACAAAATATGAATTTTCACAGGAAATTCGATATGTAACCGGTGTATCCTGAGAGGACTTAATAATGGTGTCAAAAGAGCTTCCCTTTACCAAAGAAAAAATCGTTGAGATCGCGGAAGAGTATCCAACCCCGTTCCATATCTATGATGAGAGAAGCATTAAGGAGAACGCACGTAAACTCAAAGAAGCGTTCGGTATGATTGAAGGATTCCATGAGTATTTTGCTGTCAAGGCATTGCCCAATCCCTATATAATGAAAATACTGAAAGGCGAGGGCTTCGGTGCGGATTGTAGTTCCCTGCCCGAGCTGATACTGGCTGAGAAGGTAGGTATTACTGGCGAGGAGATCATGTTCAGTTCCAACGATACGCCAGCCGGGGAGTTTGTCAAGGCAAAGGAACTGGGTGCGATCATCAACCTGGATGATATCAGTCATATTGAATTTCTGGAGGAGGTCGCAGGATTACCTGATATCGTCTGTTTCCGGTATAATCCAGGGGCACTTAAGGAGGGGAACCAGTTCATAGGGAACCCGGAGGATGCAAAGTATGGGCTCACCAGGGATCAGTTATTCGAAGGTTTCCGGATATTGAAGGATAAAGGCGTAAAAAGATTTGGGATACATACGATGGTGGCATCCAATGAATTGGATCCAACATACTTCATCGAGACCGCTCGCATCCTGTTCGAGGTGATCGTTGAGATATCTCAGGAACTGGATATACGGTTCGAGTTCGTCAACCTTGGTGGTGGGATCGGTATCCCATACCGGCCAGAGCAGGAACCGGTTCATTATGATGCTATCGCCAATGGTGTGAAGAAGGAATATGATGAGATGATCAAAGCGAATGGTCTGGATCCATTGAAGGTATTCCTTGAGTGTGGACGTGTGATCACCGGGCCGTACGGTTTCCTTATCACAAAGGTGCGGCACATGAAACATACCTACAAGGATTATGTGGGGACAGATGCCTGTATGGCCAATCTGATGAGACCTGGTGTATATGGGGCATATCATCATATCACAGTACTTGGAAAGGAGCAGGACCAGGCTGCGCATAAATATGATGTGACGGGTTCATTGTGTGAGAACAATGATAAATTCGCCATTGACCGCATGCTACCCGAAATTAAGAGGGGTGATGTCCTGGCGATTCACGAAGCGGGTGCACATGGGCATGCAATGGGCTTTAATTATAATGGGAAACTGCGTTCTGCCGAGATCCTGCTAAGGGAGGATGGAAGTTTCGTACAGATAAGGCGGGCGGAGACCGTGGATGATTATTTTGTTACTCTGGACTTTGATGAGCTT
>JAIOTO010000009.1 GCA_021106765.1 Methanosarcinaceae archaeon | reverse complement strand
CCAGCAATTCCTCGGATATGGTGTTCTATAGTCTCACAGATCTGACGAATTCTACCTACTGGAAATCCCCGAAACGATCTCTATGGATACACGTACGTCCTTTAGCGACAATCTCACAAGTGTAAAGATGTCCGTCATACATCCCCGGAAGGTCATGGTAATCGCCGAGGTGAGCCTGTTATGACGTTGAACATTTCACGGGATACTGATGCGGTGTCTGCGGTCGTCGCTATGATGCTGATCCTTACTATCCTGACAACATTCATCACGGCGATCAATGCATATTATATTCCATCCCTCGCAGCAGAACACGAGATCAAACACATGCAGGATGTTCAAACCAGTTTTGTTGAGATCGCTGCAGAGGCAGGGTCGGAGTCATCAGGTCCAGGTTCAAAGATCCGTATACCTCTGGGAGACGGCGGACTCCCTCTCATGGGTACGCTATCCACAAGTGGTTCTCTAACAGTGGCACCTGATAAAGGATGGATCAATATATCACTGTATAACGCTTCTGAGAAGAAAAGGATGTTCAGTTTCGAGATCAATTCCTCATATCTCATTCAGAATGTAACATCTGTTTCATCAGTCGTTCTTGCGATGACAAAACCTTATCAGTATGATACTTTTGTGTTAGAATGTGGTGGCAACAGTTCGGCCAGTTTGACGTATGACCCCAATGGCTATCTCAAACTTGGTAGCTATGAGAATAACAGTTCAGTATTCAGTTCATACATTGACACGCCCATACCATGGTCCCCTGTACCTCAGATCACGTTCAGCGTGGACATGCTGGTTCCATCCTATCGATTTGACAGGATACTGGGGAATGTACAGGCTCCCTTCAATCTGACCCTGTATGGGAATCGAAGTGGTGTATTCTATCTGGACTATGAGAAGATAAACTATACAGATAGCGAGAAGGGGCGTCTGATCGACCAATATAGTATGAATGTGAGTACAGGTTATTTCAGATATAGTTCCTCGAACAATTTTTGGATGGATCAGGATCTCATCTTTGAGAACGGAGCGATAATACTGGAACAGGGTTCACGGTCATCCGTACGTTCGCAACCGTTCATCACAGTGGATGAGAGCAGGAACCTGCTGACCCTATGTGCCTTTGATATAGAGGGTGACAGGGAAAGTGTCAGTGGTAATGGTGAATCTACCGTGAACATATGTACAGGAGAAAGAAAAGAGTATCTATATTCACATGTGGAGAATACAAGTGTTTCAATATATTCGGAATATCCTGAGGCATGGGATAACTATTTATCCTCCATAGCAGACCTCACGGTGAGGGACAATAATACTATCTCTGCGTATTTCTATAACAGGACCGTAGATATGTCAACCACAAGCGTTGTTATTGTGATTCCCTGATCCAATATGTTTCATACAGGGAAGTTCATCCCGTAAGTAGGAGTAATAAAATATGATCGGCATCTCATCGTTCGCATTCCACGACCTCCCACTCGCACAGGCGCTTGAGAAGATAGAATCCCTGACCGATTGCGCTGAGATCTTCTCAGAAGGTCGCCATGACCTGCTGCGCGAGGAGGAGGTCGCCTTTTCCTATGACCTCACCTACACGGTACACGCTCCCAGTACCGACATAAACCTTGCCAGTGTACGAGACCCTATCCGTATGGCATCTCTGCAACTGGTGAGACAGATGGCAGATATATGTAATGACCTTGATTCAGATATCATGGTAATCCATCCCGGATATTTCCCATTTCCCTCAGATGGACCTGCGGCAATGAAAGCCTTTGAATGTTCAGTCCCGGTACTTGAGGATATATCTACGGACAGTGGGGTAAAGATCTGCGTAGAGAATATGCCGCAATGGGATTGTTTCTTGTTCAGGTATCCTCAGTTAGATATTGGTGGGAATGGTTTTACCCTGGATATCGGGCATGCGAACACATTGGGTAATCTTCCGGAATTCCTTGATGCGAACATATCACATTTCCATCTTCACGATAATAACGGTACGATTGATGAACATCTCCCCATTGGAGAGGGGAACATTGACATGGGTCTGCTGATGGATCTTCTGAAGAAAAGTAATGCCATCAAGATCATCGAGAACAAATGCGAGGATGATGTGCATAAAAGTCTGGAAGCTCTCGATAATCTGGGCGTGGACTGACCTGCAGTGGCATGATCGGGGATACTGTAAGGTTTACATGGTATTTATCATAAAAAAGCGAGAAAACTACCTGTTTTAACGAATGGTAGTTTATAGTAAACTTTAAACCTAATAACACGTATACTCGCACGATTATATCCTATTGTGATTAGATTCATCTAAAATCGAGAGTGTTATTCCATGAAGATCGTTATCATTGGTGCTGGTGAGGTAGGGTTTCATGTTGCAAAATCCCTGTATGTCGAAAATGATGTAGTGGTCATTGATGAGATGGAGGACGCCTGTACAAGGGTAGAGGAACTGGATGTACAGGTGATCCGGGGAAATGGTGCGAATGCTTCAATACTCACAAGTGCCCTGCAAAAAGCCGAGATCCTTGTGGCTCTGACCGGGTCAGATGAGGTAAACATTGTAGCATGCATGGCTGCAAAACTGATAATGCCTTACAATAAGACCTTAAAGACCATGGCACGTGTCAGTAATCCTGATTATATTGATAAGCCAGTGGCGAAACAGACACAACTTGGGATAGACATCATGATCTGTCCTGAACTTGCCCTGTCCTCAGAGGTTGCAAAGGTCCTTTCTATCCCTTCAGCCATCGAAGCCATGCAATTTGCAGATGGAAAGGTGGATATGACAGATTTTGTTGTACAGAAGAACTGTGATCTTGTTGGGAAAAAAATTGAGCAACTTCCCCTGCCAGAATGTTGTATCGTAAGTGCACTGTTCAGGGACACAGGCATCATAATACCACATGGCAACGACATCATAAAACCCAACGATCATATGGTGATCATCGGGGAATCGAATTCCATGCACAACATCGCAAACATGTTCGGGAAAACGAATCGTAGACGCAGAAGAATAATGATCATTGGGGGCGGCGTGGTCGGTTTTTATCTCGCAAAACTTCTCAGTAAGACAAATATAGACATCAAGATCATTGAAATGGACAAGGAAAGATGTAATTTCGTGGCGGATTCGCTACCAAATGTACTTGTACTCAATAGTGATGGGGCAGACATCAACCTACTCAAGGAAGAAGGAGTAGGAGATATGGATGTGGTCATCGCATTGACCAATATTGATGAGAAGAATCTTCTGTGTGCCCTGCTTGCAAAGCAACTCGGTGCAACCAAAGTGATTGGACGGGTAGATCATTATGACTATGTACCTCTTTTCGAGATGGTAGGTATCGACAAGGCGGTAAGTCCCAGAGAAGCCACTGTGAAGGAGATCCTTAAACTGACCGGGAGAACAGGCATCGAGATGTTCACAAAAATAGAAGGTGAAAGAGCTGAGATCGTCGAATTTACAGCAACAGACCATTCAATGATCGTAGGAAAACCCCTGAGCTCCGTGAACTTTCCAAAAGATGCCATCATCAATATCGTTGTACATAACGGGGACCCGTTCGTGCCTGGAGGAGATTATGTCATTAAGACGAATGATCAGGTATTGATATTCTCCTTACCATCCGCACACAATGAAGTTGAGCGCCTGTTCAACTAAATGTTCCGTGGTAGAATGAAACTTGACATCATATTCAGTGTCCTGGGTAGACTGATACTCCTGCTTGGAGCAATGATGTTCATGCCCTTAGGAGTGGCACTCTACTATGGAGAATCACCATACCCATTTTCACTATCCATCATTTTCACTATCTCAGCAGGTGTATTGCTCTCACTCCGGTACCTTCCCTCCGATGACGAATGGGAACTCCGTGAAGGCTTCGTCATCGTTGCTTTTGGATGGCTGTTCATCGTCCTGTTTGGATCCCTTCCCTTCCTGTATGAAGGAGTATCCTCCCTCAATGCATTCTTTGAATCCATGTCAGGATTCACCACCACTGGTGCCACCGTTCTTGTTGACATCGAAAGCCATTCAAAGAGCCTCCTGTTCTGGAGAAGTATGACACAATGGTTTGGTGGCATGGGCATAATCATGCTTTTTATAGCCATATTGCCCAAACTGGGTATTGCCGGCAGACAGATGTTCCGCGCGGAGGCACCTGGCCCAAGGAAGATCAGCTCAAGCCCCGTATAAGAGAGACAGCAAAGATCCTCTGGGCAGTATACCTGGTCATCTCGATCATCGAACTACTGGCACTGCTTCTTGCTGGTCTGTCCCCATATGATGCCATTACACATACATTCACAACCATGGCATGTGGTGGATTCTCTCCTTACGCCGACAGTATTGCAGCATTTGGAAACCCCCTGGTGGAAGGGATCATTACATTATTCATGTTCGTGGCCGGAGCAAATTTCGCACTCCATTACCGAATGCTGTATACCAAAAAGAAAAGTATGATCCATGACAATGAATTCAGGTTCTACTTTGTGATCATCATTGTTGCCACGATCCTGCTCACTGCACTGCTCTGGAGAGACATGTCCATGAACGTAACAATGTCCTTTCGATATGCAGTGTTCCAGGTAATATCCATACTAACGACCACAGGGTTTGCTACAAACGATTTCAATCTCTGGTCAGATTCTGGAAAAGCGGTACTATTGGCCCTGATGTTTATAGGTGGTTGTGCCGGCTCTACTGCAGGTGGTATTAAAGTGGTACGCGTGTTACTGATGCTCAAGTATGCACGACGGGAGTTGTTCAAGGCCATTCATCCAAAGTCGGTCAAACCTATCAAGTTCAATAACAAGATCGTACCCGATAATATAATGAATGCGATCATTTCTTTCGTTGTCATCTATTTTTTGATATTAATTGCCAGTTCCGGTATACTGGCAATCCTTGGAATGGACCTCATAAGTTCAATAACAGCATCTATCGCAACCCTTGGTAATATCGGCCCGGGTTTTAACCTGATAGGACCGATGGCGAATTTTGATGTGGTACCTCCTCTGGGCAAACTTACATTGATCGCCAATATGTGGATAGGCAGACTGGAGATCTTTACTGTGATCGTGATGTTGACACCGGAATTCTGGACAAAATGATCCGGAATAGATGAAAGACCGACGATCGTCACATCACATACAGCACGTGACAATTAATGTTACAATCAACAATTCTTGAAGTCGAAATCGTTCTTAACCATGTCCTTGAACAAACCTTTCAGGTCCCATAAGAGTTTCTTGTTGGCTTTGAATAGTGCATACAAGAGATCCCTCAACCTCATGCTGTCAAAATTCACATCTTTGAGGGAATATGCAAGTGAATTAAGTTCCTCATCCGTGAATTTAACGAATGTCTCCTTGACAGCCAGACTATAGCTGATCTCACGTCCGATCGTTTCTCTCCATTGCTCCTCATAATCCTGCAGGGTCTCCGTCGAGCAATCACCTTTACGGATAGCATCAGCCGCCACCTTTCCTGCGATCTTACCGGCATCCAGTGCATTGATGATCCCGCCACCTGTGATCGGATCTGACTGCCTTGCAGCATCGCCTATCAGCATCAATCCATTAGCGATCGTTCGTTCGATGGGCCCCTGGACAGGAACCCCCCCGTATACCATTTCAATGGTACTGGCATCAGGTAATTTCTCCTTAATGAACTTGTTCAGATAATCTATCGGCCTTTGTTTTCCGGACTTGCTTCCAAGGAGCCCTACTCCAACATTCGCCAAGTTCCCACCTTTAGGGAAAAGCCAGACATAACCACCAGGTGCAACATCATTACCAAGATAGAAATAGCAATAACCCTGGTCGATATTGGCACCACTTACAAGATACTGAACACACGTTTCCATATCCTTCGGCTTAAGGGACGTGTCGATCCCTGCCCATCTGCCAACCTTGGATTCTATTCCATCGGCGCCAATGACGATCTTCGACCGAACCGTATATTCCTCGCCCATGTGCATGAGCTTTACACCACATACTGTATCGTCCTCTATGATCAATCCTGTAGCTCGTGTCTTGACCATGACCTCTGCCCCGGCCATTGCACTCTCGTCGGCAAGTGCTCTGTCAAACAGTTTGCGCTCCAGGACATAACCAACCTCTGCCCCGGACATCTCTGCGCTCATCTCGACCACGGTCCCATCAGGAGAATATATATATGAACCTTTTAGATCAGCACATATCCATCGATGATCTGGCTTGATGTGATGCCTGAGAGAGATCTTATCCACACCTTCAGCACAACGCACCGGATCTCCGATCTCCTGTCGTTTTTCGATCAACAGTACATCAAGTCCTTTAAGCGCTGCTGTTTTTGCAGCAATAGACCCTCCGGGACCTGCCCCCACCACGATCACATCGTAGCTATCTTTCATCTTTTTACCTCGAGAGCCCCAACAGGACATATCTTAGCACATAAACCACATGAAGTACATTTGTCATCCACTTCGATCCAGGTTTCTACCAATTCCAAAGCACCTGCTGGGCATACTCCAACACATGCGCCACAATATCCACATTTATACCTATTTACACTAATGCTCAATCATATCACCGATATATCAATATGGTTATCTAATAATGCCTGCATAGATATAATATTATTTGTAGGAACACACGAATACACACAATCAATCGATCATGCTGAGCTGCACCCTGCCGTTACCTGCCTCAGATCCGAACCGCTGCCGTATATACTCCCCTGACAGACCATGTCCGTGCAACATGACCTCGATAAGATCCTGTGGTTCGTCGATATCAGTACTTGCAAGGAACGAGTCATACACATCCATGGACCTGGACAGATCATTCACGATCATGCAATGGGTCCTGAAACTTGAACCATAGTACTTTACATAGAACCCTTTTGGTTGCTTGATAAAGAGCATATTGGTTCCGCCACCTTTTCCGGGTACGATGACAACATCACTCGGAGAAGACGTGATCTGCCGGATGTGTTCAGACTTTACAAGGGGTAGATCTGCCATGATGATCAATACTGATTCGTCAACCCTCTTCAGGTACGAATTGAGGGCAGGATTGAGATCTGCATCATCTTCGATCACCCGCACACCGGCATCATCGGCCACACCACCTGCATTGGTGGTCAGGATGTCAATATCCTGTACACCGGCATCGGTAAGTGTGTGTATCACGTCCTTCAGCATCAATTCTACGAAAGTTTCGCGTTCATCCTTCGTCATCACTGACGATAGCCTTGATTTGGCGTTCTCTTTCTTATAAGGGATAACAGCTCTCATTTTCACTCCACGAAACTGTGAATATCTCTATTGTAGGCCCAATAATTTGTTCAATGGATGTAATATCACTTTTTAACAGGTCTGTAAAGCGTATCTCTTTGCATCGGCGTCCTGGATGTCTGGCCTATGATCCACTCCAGTTCATCAACAGATATGCTTTCCCCATTACTGGCACCTGCGGACTTTGATATACTTTCCTCCATCAATGTGCCCCCAAGGTCGTTTGCTCCACATGTGAGGGCAACCTGTGCAATCTTCTTACCGAGCTTCACCCAGCTTGTCTGGATATTATCTATATGCGTATTGAGCAATAT
>JAIOTO010000018.1 GCA_021106765.1 Methanosarcinaceae archaeon | reverse complement strand
GTTCATGTTTGAACTTTCGATTCTTTATATCTACGAAGTCTTCTATCATGTCGACATCGGCACTATCGGATGTCTCTATGTATCCCGCCTGTTCGGCTGCCTCAAGTAGTTCCAGTCCTTTAGTATTGCGGGCTATCAGGGTCGTCCATCCTGTGGATGAACCGATGTGTCCAGCTGAGATATCTGCTACTTTTGAAACTGCGTCCCGACAGATGCGGCACCCGTCCCAGACACAATGAGCAATATCCTTCAGGGATATCTCAACTTTACCCTCATCGGTTACGACGAGCATTTCGTCAAGCTTGATCGCATACTTTCGGATAGTTTTCAGGTCGATCCCTATGCTGATCAGGTATTCGGAGAGCTTTTCATAATTGAAGTTTTCCATACAGAATAAACCTATTACATATTGTATATTGGGAATATTGGCTTTCTCTCCGTCCATTCCGACCTCTATGGGATGGACGTTCAGGCCTGTGAAGAACTGTGTCCTCCTGGTGCCATATGTCTGGCATGGAACCCCCACCATAGCAACATTTTTCAGCGTATCGTTGCTCTGGCGTAGCGCCGCCATCACTGGGACCGCAGAATATTTTGCACCCGGGGTATGCATAAGCTCCTCTTTATTTGTGACAATACGGGAGTTTGGTTTTGAAAAACTTGCAGTGGTGACGGCACCATCGATCAGGTTATTATCAAAACAGTACGTAAGGAGTGCGGTCACAGCACCACCATCCTGACCCTTTTCACGTATTGCTACGTCTGTTGCCCTTGCAGATACCATTTTTTCATATTGGCCAATAAGGGATGGAGGTTTTGCTTTGAAGTTGAACACGTTCATTGAGATACGTGCAGCGTCTGTCATCACTCGCTGGCAGACATCCTTACATGCACCCTGTCCATTCCGATAGCATTCTTCTTTCAATTTAGGACCATTTTCATCAAATTCAACAATGTCATACGGGCAGACTGCAGCACATGCGCCGCATAATGTACACATACCCGTGTCTACGACACTGTCTTTCAAAAACCATTTATATTCTTCTGTCATGGATATCAGCTCATTTTGGCGTACACTTGTTCATAGTTTTGTACAATTTAAATAAAACTGAGTACTGATATATCTCTTGTATAATAACAGTAGTGAGGGATTTATCGCCATATTTGCATCATCATATGGAAGTTGTTTAGAAATGCCAGTAATTGGAATGTGATGGGAATAATTAAACTTATGTACTAATTCCATCATTCATTCGGTTAATCATGCCCGAGTTTGTGACATTCTCACGCAACATATTCATTCCGGTGACCAACATCTGCAGGAACCAATGCGGCTACTGTACGTTCAAGCGCGATCCGGATCACCCAGAGGCCAGACTCATGGCCCTGGACGAGGTAGTATCCATACTTGAGGACGGGTATAGGTCCGGTTGCACGGAAGCTCTTTTTGTGCTTGGAGAATATGCAGAAGAAGTAACACAGTACAAAACATGGCTTTCTGACATGGGATATTCCACAACCGTGGAATATGTTGAGCAACTCTGCCAGACTGCTATTGATATCGGGATCCTTCCCCATACCAATGCCGGGATCCTCACACGGTCAGAGCTCAAACGTTTGAAACCGCTCAATGCGAGTATGGGGCTGATGCTTGAGTCCACAGCAACACTTGCAGCACACAGGCAATCTCCTGGAAAGGAACCGGACAAAAGGATAAGAATGATCAAGATCGCGGGCGAGCTTGAGATACCATTCACCACGGGCATACTTGTGGGGATCGGGGAAACCGCTGACGATCGGGAAGTATCCCTGAGAACGATCGCTGATATACATGAACAATATGGGCATATTCAAGAGGTCATCATACAGAACTTCATGCCAAAACCAGATACAGAGATGGAACACGTCTCACCCCCAAGTAAAAATGAGATGATGGAAGTTGTCTCTATGGCTAGACAGATCCTCCCAGATGATGTGGCAGTGCAGGTGGCGCCTAACCTCATTGATCCGTATACCCTTATACAGTGTGGGGCCACTGATCTGGGTGGCGTCTCACCCACCACTATTGACTGGATCAATCCAGAAGCTGAATGGCCCAGTTTGCAGAAACTCAAAAGCCTGGTTGGAGAGATCCCACTGCGTGAGCGCCTTCCCATATATCCCCAGTATATTCAGAAACGATGGTACAGTGATCTGTTGGAGGGTGTGATCCGTTCCCTCGCTGATGAACAGGGTTATAGAAAAACTTCAGGATTTTCCGATGATCAGTCAGATCTACCGGTATAACGTAACTTTACAGATCATATATTTTGAACAAAGGAGACATATGCATGGTACGATCGATACCAGATAAGATCATTGAAAGAGCAGAGCAGGGATGTGCCACAAAAAAAGATGCACTTGAACTTCTGGACGTAGACCCCTTTGAACTTTTCAAGTTAGCCGACGGGCTGCGAGAGGCGGCAGTTTCGGACACGGTCACCTATGTTGTGAATCACAATATCAATTTTACCGATACGTGTATTGGAGATTGTGGATTCTGTGCTTTCAAGAACCGGAAGGGATATTTCCTGGATATTGATGACATACTGGAGAAGGTTGACGAGGCTGAAAGGGCAGGAGCGACCGAGGTATGCATACAGGGAGGATTACGAAACGATGTCGACATCAACTTTTACCAGAACATACTTGAATCGATCCACTCAAAATATCCTCACATACACATACATGCGTTCTCCCCTATGGAAGTCTTCCATGCCTCGCGACTAAGTGGTATCTCCGAAAAGGAGACCCTTGTCCGATTCAAGAGAAGTGGTATTGGTACCATGCCGGGTACGGCTGCAGAGATCCTCTCTGACAGGGTCAGATCGATCATCTGCCCGTCCAAGATCAATAGTGAAGATTGGGTCCGCATCATAACCCTTGCTCACCAGAACCGGATACCTACAACTGCTACCATTATGTATGGTCATGTGGAAACATGGGAAGAACGTATCGACCATATATTGACGGTCAGGAGCATCCAGGAGCAGACCGGTGGATTCACCGAGTTCGTACCTCTGCCTTTCATGCCATATAACAATCCTCTTGGGGAACAAATGATACGTTCCGGACGATATGCCACCAGTGGGATCGAGGATCTGCAGGTGCATGCTC
>JAIOTO010000031.1 GCA_021106765.1 Methanosarcinaceae archaeon | reverse complement strand
TGTCATCTGTCAATTAGATAATCTGTGCTCTCACTTAAAGTATCTTTGCATACCTTTCATGAGGAACGCTCATACGTGAGATCCTGATCATTCGGGCCCTTTGAGAATATCCGTGCACTTCACTCATACATCTGCATTTTATCCATGGACGTGGTTGATCTGATCCTCGATATGGCAGATATGAAATGTGACCTTGTGATCCTTATGTGTTCAGCGGCCCTTAGTACATCGTCTTTCGTCATCTTAGGACGTATGACATGACGTAGGGCCAGTATGGACGCCTCGCGACAAATGGCATCGATATCGGCACCAACATACCCATTTGTGATATCTGCGAGTTCGAATATATCTACATCGTCTGCCAGGGGTTTGCCCTCAAGATGTATCCGGAAGATCATTTCACGCTCTTTCTTATCAGGAGGTGGAACGTAGATGAGCCGCTCGATACGCCCGGGTCGCAATAGAGCAGGATCGACTACATCAGGCCTGTTGGTAGCTGCCACTATCACTATGTCATTGAGTTCTTCGATACCATCGATCTCAGTGAGGATCTGGCTTACCACCCGCTCCGTTGCCTGTGAATCAATGTTAACACCCCTTTTTGGTGCGATGGAATCTATCTCATCAAAGAAAATGACGGTAGGAGATGCCTGTCTGGCTTTGCGGAACGTCTCACGTACTGCCTTTTCCGACTCACCTACATATTTACTCAGGAGCTCCGGGCCTTTGATACTTATGAAGTTGGCCTCACTCTCACCTGCAATAGCCTTTGCGAGCAGCGTCTTGCCTGTACCGGGCGGACCAAAGAGCATGATGCCCCGTGGAGGAGTGGTCTTTGCTGCCCGAAATATCTCCGGATATTTCAGCGGCCATTCAATAGCCTCTATCAATTCCTGTTTTACACTATCAAGACCACCGATATCATCCCATTTCACATGTGCTATTTCGATGAACACCTCCCTCATGGCAGAGGGTTCTATATTCTTACGTGCCTCATCAAAATCGGATACTGTGACCTCCAGTTTGTCCACCATTTCCTGAGGGATATCGTCCTCGATACTGATGTGGGGGAGAAGTCTCCTCAACGCATGCATCGCTGCCTCTTTGCAAAGTGAGGACAGGTCCGCTCCCACAAATCCGTGGGTCACGTCGGCGATCCTGCCAAGGTCGATCTCTGTCTCAAGGGGCATTCCGCGGGTATGTACATACAATATCTGCAACCGTCCCCCACGATCCGGGATCCCGATCTCGATCTCACGATCGAACCTTCCCCCACGACGCAATGCCTGATCGATGGAATTAGGGCGATTCGTTGCCGCGATAACTATCACCTTTCCCCGGGAACGTAGGCCATCCATAAGGGAGAGGAGCTGGGCGACCACACGTCGTTCCACTTCCCCCGCAACGTCATCCCTTTTGGGTGCGATGGAGTCGATCTCATCGATGAAGATTATCGAAGGACCTTCCTTCTCGGCATCATCGAATATCTCGCGTAGCTTCTGTTCACTTTCGCCATAGTACTTTGATATGATCTCCGGACCGCTGATAGATATAAAATTGGCCTCGCTCTCACTTGCCACCGCCTTTGCGATCATGGTCTTGCCTGTGCCGGGAGGACCGTGGAGTAGCACACCCTTCGGGGGATCCACTCCCAGCTTATCGAACAGCTCAGGATGTCTCAGTGGCAGCTCGATCATCTCCCGCATCAGGCCAACCTCACGTCTCAGACCACCAATATCCTCATACGAGACCTGTTCACGCATCTCGGTCTCATCGATGGGACGGTCCATGATGATGTGAGTGGTGCGGGTCACGACAACGGGTCCCGGAGGGATCGTGGAGCGTACCACTACGGACAGTGGATTGTTAACTGTCTCGACACGTATGTGCTGACCCCGATCCACGGGACGCCCTTCCAGAATACGATGAATGGTCCTCGACACTCTCTCGTGGGCAAAGGAACGGGTGGGGGAAAGGGTGATCTTTTCGGCAGCTTTTTCTACCACACTCTTGATCGTAACATTGTCATCAATGCCAACTTTGGTATTACTGCGCAGGTTCCCATCAATACGGATAATGTCCTTGCCAGCATCATCGATAGCACCCGGGTATACCCTGGCATAGGTCTTACCCTTGCTCTTGATCTCAATGATGTTACCACTCATTACACCGATCTTCTGCATCAGCTCATTGTCAAGCCTGGCAATTCCCCTGCCAGCATCACGATGGTTCGCTTCTGCAACACGAACAACGATGTTATTGGTCATTCTATTACCTGTGTATTAGTTGGATGGACATATGGATCGTACCCACACCTGATATACTGCCATGATGTGTGAACTGATCCTGCAATAGATGTTATGGAATAAACTTCACCGTAATCGTATAAAAAGGGGATGTCAAGATAAAAGAAGATTTTACACTAAAAGAGGAAAGTGAGATTCAGATCTCACTCTTTAATTTCTCGACCAGATCCTGCTTAATAGTGGTACTGCGGTCACCGCCACAGACAATGCCACGTACACCTATGATACCGGGCTGAATGCGTTTCAGGGCAGGGATGTCATCGAACTTGATCGTACCTGCAATAGCGGTCTCAAGACCACGACCATGGGCATCATTAACGAAATCGGTAAGCTCTGCCTCGGACATGAACTCAAAGGTCGAGCGCCCGTCCTTGACCCCGGTGTCCATCATCACCAGATCGACGCCTGCTTCGGCACCGATGGCAGGAAGTAAACGGGGATCGAGGGAGTTGATACGCTCGTAATCCGAATAACCGCAGGCGACCACCTTGACATCCATATCCTTGACCGCTTCTACGATGCCGGTCAGCATCTCCAGTGCCTGATCCTCTGTCTGGATATCATACAGACCGATCTTCACATAATCCGCACCTGCGGAGGCAGCTCCATATGCTGCAAGGGAAGCAGTTCCTGGTTTGTAGTTGAAATCTCCAAGGGCTGCACTGATGGGTCTTTTTGCCTCTACCGCATCTCTTACCCCTTTGATGACCCATGGGAAATTCGCACCCAGAGAACCTTCTTTAGGATTCTTGACATCGATTATATCGGCACCGCCGTTGAGAGCGGATACCGCTTCTTCCGTATTGATTGGACTTACCAGTAGTTTCATGTATTAGCCTCTTTTTTATAGAATGAAATAGAGTATCAGTTAAATATGTTTCGAGTTATCTTCGTGTTAGATATATATAATGGTGCCGTTGTCCATGCCCGTGGAGGCTGTGCACCTCTCAAGCCAGATCTGCGATACGTCCACTCCGACCGAGATCGTCAGCTTATTGCAACCAAGAGAGGTGTATATGGCAGATCTGAACATACTACAGGGAGACGATGCACGAAATACGAACTTTGATATTATACATCAGGTATCTCAGTACGCGACGACCATGCTAGATGCTGGTGTTCGTCGGGTGGAGGATCTCGATGAGTTGCTTCCTCTTAGTGACACGCTGATCCTTGGGACTGAGACAACATCCCTTGAGACGATCCGGACAATAGCATTGGCCAATCCGGGAAAAGTGAATATCAGTATCGATAGGAAGGATGGACGGATACTCTCAAATGATGAGAGCATGCCAAACGACCCGTGTGATATTATAAAGATCCTGAATGAGATTGGGATCAATGACATCATTTTCCTGGACCTTGACCGGGTCGGGACCTCATCCGGCGTGGATACACAACTGTTAAGTGAGATGGTATCCCTATCAGAGCACAGCATCCTTCTTGGAGGAGGCGTAAAGGGAATCGAGGACATCGATGTGCTGAAGGATGTGGGTGTTGAAGGAGCCCTTGTGGCCACTGCCCTCCATAACGGTTCGATACCACTTACAATGATCCAGTAAATCATTTCTACCTGATACGATCTGATATTGCCAGACAGGTAACAAATGAATAAATATATGATGAATAAACAGACAATGGTAATGTTTTGAGGTGAAAAAAATGGATGATTATGATTTTTCAGAGGCTGAAGAGAAATATAAGGAGATCAAGATGGGCGGTGGATGGTACCTGACCATAACCCTTGCGACAAGTGAAAAATATGAAAAGGAATATATCGAGATCGCAAAGGAGCGTAGTGGCCAGAAACGCGGACGTTTCAACCTGAACCCAAAATACACCCGTGAACTTGGCGAAGCGTTGATCCAGTTCGCTGATGCCAACGAACTGTGATCGAACCGCGATACTGAGCGATTGTAAGAAAGTTAACTATATTCCTTATTCACCGATGTGACAACATCGAGTACATCGGCAGCTACATTTTCAAGCGGCCGATCCACATCAATTATGGCGAACCGTTGAGGCTCCTCCTCTGCAAGACGCAGGAAGTTTGCCCTGACAGCCCTCAGGAACTCGATGGTCTCGAACTTCGTCTTATCTCCACGTTCACCACAGCGTTTGACCGCGACCTCCGGATCGATATCCAACAGTATGGTCATATCCGGTTCGATACTCCATCCCCTATGGAGATCCTGGATCCATTCAAACGGATCATCGAACACTGACCTGAGCGTGACCCCCTGATATGCGATCCGACTATCTGAATACCGATCCGATATTACGAGTTTCCCTGCTTCGATAGCAGGACGTATGGTGGCCGCTATATGTTCGCTATGGTCAGCGGTGAAGAGCATCAGCTCTGCAATGGGGTCTGTCTGCGAATGAATGGCCTTTTCCACTGCTTCGCCTATCCAGCTACCCGTGGGCTCTCTGGTAAACACAGTTTCCGTTAGCGAAGGATGCGACCGGAGAAAATCCACAATTGTGGATTTACCGGAGCCATCGATACCTTCCAGTGTGATCAATCGTCCTCTCATATGCGTACCCGCCCTGGTTCATTGTTTATGTATGGACAGTGTCCTCACTACCACACTGGGGACATTTGATGGGAATAAAGTTCGGATCATCCTGAAAGACGAAATCACATACGTTACACCGGAAATATACCTTTGACTGATCTATTTCATCCATTCTAATAACTCCTGCTCTTTTCAGACCTATCGGTATTTTGGATAGCAAATGATATTAAGATGCCGATGAAGGAACTCTTCGATTCATCCATGTAGATAGTGTGTTTTAATTTTCAGAAAAAAGAAATAAAGTGCCCGGAGCGTGACTCGAACACGCGACCTCCAGATTTCTCAGGAGAGTTGGACGCACGGTTATTATCCCTATGAGTCTGGCGCCCCAAC
>JAIOTO010000021.1 GCA_021106765.1 Methanosarcinaceae archaeon | reverse complement strand
GATGCCACGATGATGCTGATCGATTATCCGGAAACCTCTATATTGGACATTCAAAAAGTGATCAAAGGCCCGGATTTCCCCACTGGTGCCACCATTATGGGTACACAGGGTATCAAGTCTGCATACGAGATCGGACGGGGGCCGATACGTCAGAGGGCTGTGGCTGAGATCCAGGAAATGAAGACGGATAATTACAGGATCGTGGTCACCGAACTGCCCTACCAGGTCAACAAAGCCAGACTGGTCGAGACCATCGCAAGTCTTGTACGCGATAAGAAGATCATGGGGATCTCGGATCTGTAGGAAGAATCCGACAGTGATGGTATCCGTATGGTCATAGAACTGAAACGTATGGCTAATCCTAATGTCACACTCAACAAGCTCTACAAGCATACCCAGATGCAGACCACGTTCGGTGTGATCAACCTCGCGATCGTGGGGGGAGTCCCAAAGGTCCTCAATATTCGGGAGATCCTTGAGATATATCTGAAACACCGCATTGATGTTATTCAGAAACGCTGCCAGTTCGATCTGAACAAAGCAGAGGAACGAGCACACATCCTCAATGGGTTGAAGATCGCTCTTGATAATATCGATGAAGTTATCGCCCTGATCAGGGCATCGAATACGGCAGACGAAGCTAAAAATGGGCTTATCGAGACGTTCGGACTGGATGGGGTGCAGGCAAAGGCGATCCTGGACATGCGTCTGCAGCGCCTGACCGGACTGGAAAGGAAGAAGATCGATGATGAATATGACGAGTTGATCGTGACAATCACCGACCTGAAGGATATCCTTGCAAGCGATGAACGGAAAAATACGATCATCAAGGAAGAACTTCTGGACATAAGGGATAGGTTCGCCGATAAGCGCAGAACAAGGATACTGCCATCCGGCGAGGAGATCGAAGATGAGGATCTGATCCCTGTAGAAGATGTCGTGGTAATGAGCACGAACACCGGCTACATTAAAAGAGTACCAGTGGACACTTACAGCCAACAACACAGGGGTGGCAAAGGTGTTATGGGAATGGATACAAAAGAAAATGATTTTGTAGAGGATATCTTCGTTGCCTCGACCCATGACTATTTGCTATTCTTCACGAACAAGGGTAGACTCTACTGGCAAAAGGTATATGGCATACCCCAGGGTAGCCGTCAATCCCGCGGGAAAGCCGTGGTCAATATCCTTGAGCTGGGAGAAGAAGAGAACATCACCACCATGATCACGGTGAGTGATTTTGAAGATGATAAGTACCTGTTCATGGCCACAAGGTCCGGAACTGTGAAGAGATGTAGTTTGTCCGATTTCAGCAATCCGAGGAAAGGAGGGATCATTGCCATTGGTCTTAAGGATGACGATGAGCTTGTGAATGTGATCCAGACCGATGGTTCAAAGGAGATCGTTATGGTGTCCCGACATGGAAAAGCCATCCGATTCCCGGAGAAGCAGGTAAGATCTATGGGCCGGTCTGCCAGAGGTGTACGCGGTATGAAGCTCGGTGAGGGAGATATGGTCGTGAACCTTGATGTCGTAGACAATGATGGTAAACTCCTGACCGTGACCGAGAAGGGATATGGTAAACGAACCAAATTTGATGAATATCGATCCATGCGTCGGGGAGGACAGGGCGTGATCACTATTGTTACAAGCCTGCGCAATGGACCTGTGATCAATGTGAAGAACGTTCACGATGAAGATGAATTGATACTGACCAGTTCGGAAGGGATCGTGATACGAATTCCCGTAAAAGATATCCGAACACAGGGCCGGAACACTCAGGGCGTAAAGGTTATGAATGTGCGTTCTGGTGATAAAGTAGTGGGCGTTGCGAGAATAAAACCTGAAGAACAGAGTGATGTGCAAAAGTAACACTTTTAAGCATTGACTTATTTAGTAGATTCAATCAATACAAAAGGATGATCTAATGGAACTTGAAAAGCTAAGACATGGTACTGAACTCATAAAACGCGGTTTTGCAAAGATGCAAAAAGGCGGCGTCATCATGGATGTAACAAATGCTGAAGAGGCAAAGATCGCTGAAGATGCAGGAGCTGTTGCTGTTATGGCACTCCATGCAGTACCTGCCGATATCCGTAAGGCGGGGGGCGTGGCAAGAATGGCAGACCCCATGGTCACTGCAGATATCATTGACACGGTAACCATCCCTGTGATGGCAAAAGCACGTATAGGACATTTCGTGGAAGCTGAGATCCTGCAGGCTTTGGGCGCAGATATGATCGATGAGTCCGAGGTATTAACACCTGCTGATGAAAAATATCACATTGATAAGACCGAATTCACAGTACCGTTCGTCTGCGGTGCCCGCAACCTTGGTGAAGCACTGAGACGGATCAATGAGGGAGCAGCCATGATCCGAACCAAGGGGGAAGCCGGGACCGGGGATGTCAGGGAAGCGGTACGCCACATGAAACAGATCATGGGCGAGATCCGTCAGCTTGCCGGTAAGAACAAGGAAGAACTGATAGAGGTAGCACGCGAGATAGAGGCACCCATCGAACTTGTGATGGAGACTGCACAGATGCAGCGCCTGCCTGTTGTGAACTTTGCGGCAGGTGGGGTTGCCACTCCTGCGGATGCAGCTCTCATGATGAGACTTGGTGCTGACGGCGTGTTCGTAGGTTCAGGGATCTTCAAGGCGGAGAATCCAGCGATGATGGCATCTGCCATCGTGGAAGCGGTCAATAACTATGACAAACCGGAAGTGCTTGCAAAGGTATCAAAGGGTATCGGCGCAGGTATGAAAGGTATCAGTATTGATACGATCCCAGAGGAACAGGTCCTGCAGACACGTGGATGGTAAACCTGCATCCACTTTTAGTGGTTTGATGATGCGTATTGGCGTGGTAGCCATACAGGGTGACGTTTCGGAACATGTTGAATCCCTTGAGCGTGCACTGGATGAGCAGGGAGAGAGAGCAAAGATCATCACGATAAAACACAGCGGGACGGTCCCTGAATGCGATGCAGTGATCTTGCCTGGTGGCGAGAGTACCACCCTCGGGCGACTGCTCGTGCAGGAAGGGATTGACGATGAGCTCAGACAGGCCAGCAAACGGGGCATCCCCATCATGGGCACTTGTGCGGGCATGATACTGCTGGCAAAGGCAGGGAATTCCCTGGTCAAACGAACTCACCAGCATCTGCTTGGCCTGATGGATGTAACAGTCAACCGCAACGCATTCGGACGACAGTACGAGTCCTTCGAGACAGAACTGGATGTAGATACCCTGGACTCACCATATAATGCCGTATTCATCCGCGCACCTGCGATCGTGGAAGCAGGTGAAGATGTAAGGGTCCTGGCGATGATCGATGACAAGATCGTTGCTGCACAGCAGAACAATGTCCTGGCAATTGCATTTCATCCAGAACTGACCCGCGACAGCCGTATGCATTATTATTTTCTGGACATGATCCGGGAAAAAAGGTCCTCACCACATTCGGATTGAATGGGACACACATCCCAATAATACCCGGACTGTAAAAAAGAAAGATTATTATACTCCCATATCACATTTCTGTAGTAGATAGATCAATGCAATGATCGTTAATAGGTGATAATATGGTAAAACTTACACAAGAAATGAAAGATGCTTTTTCCAAAGTACGGATTTTTCCATTTGCAACAGCCTCAAAGGATGGCGTTCCCAATGTCATACCAATCGGCATGTGTCAGCTGGTCGATGACGAGACCATATGGATCATCGATAACTATTTCCTGAAGACCCGTCAGAACCTGGATGAGAATCCACATGCATCAATGTTCATATGGGGCCCGGAAGTTAAAGGATGTTATCAGATAAAGGGTCAGGTTGAGATCAAAACAAGCGGAGAAGATTACGAAAAAGCTTATGCTCTCGCTAAGGGAAAGGGTGATAAATACCCTGCAAAAGCGCTTGTGGTTATGACGATTATGGAAGTCTTCGAATGTAAATCCGGAGACGATGCAGGAACAAAACTTCTGTGATCAAAAGAAATAAATAAAAATCAAAATTGTAGGGGAAAGGACATCTCAGGGATCGGATCCCATCGGACAGTGATGCCCCCTCCATCTTATTTTTTATTATAGGATCTGTAAATTCCTGTACTCAAGTCGATCCGAGTGACTGGAGATTTTTCTTGTCAGTCATTGTTCACTGGGCTCATCTCCCCCTACATCCGTAGCTGGCTCCGAGCGCTGTCGGTACCAATCAAACAATTCGTACCCCCACCGGATGGCCTCGGGTTCATTTCAGATAACAGAACTACGTTCATATCTTCCCTGCTTATCGCGAAGTGAAAGTTATAACATCCTATCCGTTACTACCAGTATAGCCGGCATGGAAGTGTCCCTGTAGATACTGATCTCGGAATTATCCTGCCGTATCAGATTCTCTGTTTCCATCGGAAACTCTTTGCTTTGTCTATTGAAAGAAGGAAGAGTCATTACCAATGAAATATGGACACCTTTCTGAGCAAGCTCGGCGTAGACGGAAGGAAATGCAGGATGATAGACGGAAACAAAAGTAACGATGTCCTCTGACCTCATCAGGTCATCCATGAAATGTTTATTTGGCTGGAACGTATCGACAAGGGATGGTTCGAATACTGTACAGCCCTGCAACTCACCGATCCGATCCAGCAGGTGCCCGGGAACCGCATTCAGATCGTGTTCATTCAGGAACTTATGATGAGTATCCAGAACTTCAAGCGTTATAAGTGCCGGTTTTATGTTTTCAACGACGAGTTTTCCGAGCTTCGACAAACTGTAGACCTCAGACCCATGGACTACCAGACCAGACTCCTTCAATATCTTGATCTGAGGAAGTATGGACGTTGAGGTCTCATTGAGTATTTCCTTGATCTCATCGATACTACAGTCTCCGTCCATTAACAACAGAAGAAGGTTCTTTCTTTTTTCAGAAAAACAGGTAATATCCACAAGAGACTTATTCATTCAACACTCCCATCATCATCAATGATCTCCATAGTATCTTTTTCATAATACATTTGCTTCTCATATATGGCGATCGACGAGGGAAGGATCCCAGGTCTTTTGTCGGTCGTAAGACATAGATAACTCGCTGTGTGGGTGCAATACTCAAGATAACCTTTGATCACGTTGTTCAGGGATTTGAACCTGCGTCCCAACACAAGGATCATTGGCCATTGTACTATTAAGCAAATACCGGCCAGTGCCCCATAGATCGAAAGGACAATACCTAAAAGAATCGAATAGATCATCCTTACAAATAACTCAATACGACTTGCCCGCGGATTAAGGACGAACAACTGTGTGGTCCATTTGTTATCGTTATTTATCATAATAACTCCATGCTGGCATCATATCATGTTCTCATGACGTAGTCCCTTTTTATATAAATAATAACCAGAACTGCTAAGAATAACAGCAACAGAAGCACATCAAGGGACATTACCTTCCTGAACCATTCCTGCTGTAGTTTATTCTGGACCTTATCTATGCCCTGGATCGTGTAGGGATCATCCTCATCCAACTTAAGGGATTCTTCAAATGAATCCTTTGAATCCTCATAGCTGCCTAGTTCATACAGGGCATATCCCCTACCAGTCCATGCAAGACTATAACTCTCATCCAGAGAAATTGCCTTATCAAAGGCATCGATTGCTTCGGCATATCGACCCATCTCATAAAGTACCAGACCCACATTGTACCAGACCATGGCACGTCCGGTATCGATTTCTATTGCCCGCTCATACGAGATAAGAGCATCCTCATAATCACCACGTTCAGAGAGAATATCTGCCCTGCCACTCCAGGCCTTTCCATATCCTTCATCTATGGAAAGTGCCCTGTCGAAAGCTTCGAGCGCCGCGTCATATCGACCCAGCTTATGCAATGCAAATCCCATTCCACTCCAGGCATTGGTATACCTGCTATCACCAGTGATCGCATTTTCGTATGCTACAACTGCTTCCTCATATCGACCCAGCTCGTACAGAGCATAGCCTTTCCCGTTCCATGCAATGATATAGTTAATGTCCAGTTCTATTGCCTGGTCGTATGCATCCAGTGCTTCATCGTTATTCCCAAGCTCATAAAGAGCATTGCCCTTTCCGACCCATGCGTTCGTATAATCTGGATCGATCTTAATAGCACTATTGAATGCATCCAGTGCTTCTGTATATGATCCAATACGTATCAAAGAATAACCTTTTCCGACCCATGCAAGCGCATGATCGGGATAAAGAGCAAGCGCCTTATCGTATGCCGTTACAGAATCCTCATACATGTGTAATTCGAACAGGATATGTCCTGTCCTGTACCATACATCTGGATCGTCCACTCCAAGATTTATCACTTCGTAAAACGTGCCCTTTGCCGCAATATACTGATCAAGTTCATAGAGAGAATTGCCTTTTCCGATCCATGCATCAACATTATTCGCGTCGATGACAATGACCTGATCATAGACATCAATTGCCTCAGCATAGCGTTCAAGGACATATAGTGTATTCCCTTTGCTGTTCAGGACATCGGGATCCCTGGAATCCAATGAGAGAGCAGTTTCGTATGCATCCAGTGCTTCCTCATAATTTCCCATGGCATGATAAGTATCACCTTTTCCAACCCATGCCGCCTTATGAGAGGAACTGAGTCGGATGGCCGTATCATATGCAACCAGCGCTCCTTCATAATCCCCATTTTCAAAAAGAGCATTGCCTGACACTGTCCACTTGCTGGCGGACATGGCAGATACGGGTTCAATGGACATGCCTGACACCATCAACAGCAGCAGTGCTATGAGAGCGATCGTCTTTGAACGTTTCACAGAACATAGGTGCGATATTGGACCAGAGTTAGACAAGAAATATCCCCTCAAAGAATAAAATTATTATATTCATACAGTTATCTGTCGTTCAAAATATAAATAGTTTCAGTACTTGAAGGGATATCAACAAAGATAAGGAGATCTACGAACGGAACCTGCGGTCTTCACACTTTGGAATAAAAAAAATAATGACTTCAAAAAATAAAGGATTAAGAGCGATCCTGACAGATCACTCTTCTGATGTCTCAACAACCTCTTCGGTAGCTTCTTCCTCGCCACCCAGGATCGCTTCGATCGTCCTGTCCCCATATTCAACAACCTTGGTGTTGATCTGGACAACATCTGTTGCAATCTCACGTCCTCTCATGAATTTGCGGCATCTCGTACCCTTTTCTTTGGGGGAATAACCCTTACCTTTTGAGACAAGTAATTTCTGCCTCTTTGAACCTGGCAAGTCTCCCCGCATGATGAAACCACTTCTGTCACTTCCGCCGGTGATCTTGAGAGTATACCCTCCAAGTCCTACCGCAGCGCCTTCTACTGTTTCACCTATTGATTTACCAAGAAACTTATTTGCATCCGCACCTGTTACATCGAACTGATACGCCTTGGTCTTTGGATCTGATACTACAACCTTAAAATCTACCATTGTTTGCCTCCAAATATTAATAATATATTGTTTCTGTTAGATATTGTGTTAAAGTGAAGATATTATACTCATTTTGCCCAAAAAGGATTGTCCTTTCGTTTCATCTGAAGGAATGTATCCAGAGTCTCCAATTCGTCTGCGGAAAGTGAATCATACAGTTCGTGTTCAAGGATCTTTGCATGTCGTTCAGGTATGTTCGTGAGCAATATATCCTTTTCCTTGATCTGCCGGCCCACGGTAGGACCTTCAATAGCCATCGCGACTTCCATTCCTACAGTTGCCTTCTTGATCTTCTCGCCGTCCAGTTCCAGACCTTTGATATTACCTACAACAGTACCATCTTCGGTTGCAATATCAACATTCGTCTTGACAATGCCTCCAATGATCCTGACACCGACGACAGCCGGTTTACTCTGCCGGAAGATACAGTTTGGCATTATCTTGAACTTGCCTGGTTTGACGATCATCTCTGAAATGTTCTTTTCAGTCATCTCCCTTTGTTCTTTGACCCATTCGTTATAATCATCGATCAGTCGGTAGATAACATCATTCATGAACGTATTGATATTGGCATCCTGTAACTTCTCTTTCGCATCTGGAAGGAAGTCCACATTAAATCCAATGATCACGGAATATAACGGATCCTCGATAGCAGAGACCTCTACGATATCACGATGCGAGACATTACCCACATCCGCCTTCCTGATAGGGATACCTTCTTTAGTAAGTTCGTTCACGAGGGCCTCTAGTGAACCGATCGTATCAGCTTTGATCGTTACACCATTGGTGTCGGTATGGATCTGTACATCTTCGATCTCACTCTTAACTTCCGCAACAACATCATCAAGATTATCGGCACTGGCAACTCTTACAGAAGCTCCCGAAAGAGCACTATCAAGATTTGGTGCAGAGACCTTCAACCCAAGAGCTGCTGTGACCTGATCGACCTGTTCAAACTTATCCTCAGAATTGATATCTCCGAGAGCACGGGGTTTTAAGAGTGCCCTGACCTTTGTCTGTATTGGTTCATTGAGGCTACCAACAACGATAGTGTCACCTTTTGCCAATGTCCCGTCATACAGTATCATATCGATGGTCGTACCAAGACCACGTTCTTCCTTAACTTCCAGGATCGTACCTATACCAGGTCCGGTAGCATCATAATGAAGATTGGATTCCAGGAACTTCTGTGCCAACCCAAGCAGGATCATGAGAACATCAGGGATACCTTCGCCGGTTGCGGCACTGATAGGAATTACACCAATGCTTTTCTGGAAGTCAGCAACTCGGTCGTATCGATCAGAATTGAAACCATTGTTATACAGTTCTCCCACTATCTCGTAAAACTTGTGATCCAATGAAGTTCTCACACGTTCACTTTGCTTGTTGTATGACACAATGAACGGAGCCTCAGGCTGTGGATTCCATCCATGTATCCTGTCTATCTTATTTGCGACAACAACAAAGGGAGTCTTGAACCTCTTCAGGATCTCAAGACTTTCGATCGTCTGGGGTTTGAAACCTTCGTTGACATCAACGATCACCACAGCAAGATCTGCGAGTGCACCACCTCTACGTCTCAGTGACGTAAACGCATGATGCCCTGGCGTGTCAATGAAAAGCAGACCAGGCACAATGAACTTGTCCTTAAGAGCCGGATCGCCGCATCGTGTCATAATGGCTTCGATAGGAACCTCCGTTGCACCAATGTGCTGGGTGATAGCCCCTGCTTCTCCTGCGGCTACAGCAGTACCACGTATCTTGTCAAGCAACGTAGTCTTTCCGTGGTCAACATGCCCCATTACACATACTATAGGGGTACGCAGATCCTCATTTGCAGCCATGTTGTGATTTTCCTATTATTTGTGTGAACGATCCATACAGATTATAGATCTGATCAATTCTTAAAGGAATAATATGTTGACAATCCTTTTGACTCGGGGTCACTCGTAAAGGTACTCCTCATCGATCTTTGAATAGTCACTGATCTCTGACATCTCAAAATGGATCCCGATCTCGCGCTTTCCTGAATCCACGGAATCGGATGCATGAACCACGTTCCTGCCGGTCTCGATTGCAAAGTCTCCCCTGATCGTACCGGGGAGTGCATCGGCCGGATTCGTCGCACCATTGATGGTACGCATGGTACTAATTGCATTCTTTCCTTCGATCACCATTGACACCGAGGGACCAGATGTAACATAGGAGATGAGCGAAGCGAAGAATGGCTTGTCTTCGTGCTCATTATAATGTTCTTTGGCCACGCTCTCAGCTATGACATTCATTCGCAAAGCAACGATCTTAAGTCCTTTCTTCTCGACACGACTGATGATCTCTCCGACAATTCCACGCTGGACACCGTCAGGCTTAACCATAACATAAGTTCGTTCCATTAGAAACACCAACTTATTCCTTCTTCAGCTGTGCCCTGCCCTTCTCGGTCCATACAATACGCCTTGGAAGCCTTCCAAGATCGAAGTTGCTCTTGCACTTGGATGAACAGAAATAATATGTAGAACCATCCTTTTTCGCATATAGGAGACCAGTTCCAGGCTCAAGTGCATCTCCACAGAATGAACATGTTCTTATTTCCATTGATCATCACCGCGTGGTCAGTTTCTTTGCTTCTCTTGATGTTTCCATCAGCATCATTATATCGCCGATCCTTACGGGACCAACACAATTACGTGTGATGATCCTGCCCTTGTCACGTCCTTCCAGAACCCTGCACTGTATCTGGCTGGCCTCACCATGCATACCGGTATTGCCGATGACATCAATGACCTCAGCAGCAAAACCCAAATAACCTTCTTCTGCCATAGGAAATTACCTCTGACCTTCGATTATTTAAGTGCATTGACTTTCTGCACAACGTCTTCCACGAGCTCAGCACCTTTGCCAGAATCAATGATAACGACAGCAGCGCATGCAACGCCGATACCACAGGCAGCACCCAGTTCTTTCTGCTCTTTCACGAATATATAGGGTGTGTTCTTTTCCTCACAGAGAGCAGGGAGATGAGCAATTACTTCAGCAGGTTCGACATCATTTGCGATAACTGTTAATTTTGTAATGCCTCTTTCGATAGCTTTTGTGGCCTCGTTTGTACCTTTCTTCATTCGACCAGTGTCTCTTGCCATCTCTACTGCTTCAAGTGCTTTATCTGCCAGTTCATCCGGAACATCAAATTTTGCCATATTTTTTATCTCCTTCGAAACTACAGCAATAGGCTGCAGTTTGTCATTATTCATTGTAATTTTATAAATAATATTATAACGCGAGTTCAATCGATCGATATATACTGTATAATATTGAACGCCAACGCGATTGATATGAATCGCCACATTTGCATATATAACTTGCGGCAAGTTCCAGCCAATAATCCGAAAAGAGTATGATCACGTATGACAATTTAGAAACCTTATCAAGTGAAAAGATTGAAATGGTCAGGGAAAATAATAAGGTGAGAGAGAAAATATCACCCTCACCAGGATGGCTCAGCTGCAAGTGCATAGAAGTTAGACGTGTTGGACGTGATGGTCACTTTTGTGATATTTCCATCAAATATCGTCTCATAATCTAAACCGCGTTCTGTACCATTCTGCGCAAAGCTGGTCAGATTCCCGATAGTGCTGTCAGTAGCATTCAGATACACCGACGTGCGTGTATAACGAGTACCATCGATCAACTTTATCCCTACATAATACTGATCAGCAAATCCATTGTCTATCTCTGTGACTCGCTGGAACTCATCACTCGGTCCTGTATAACTGAGAATATGATCGAACTTGTCACAACTCACAGTCATCCCGGATAAGACATCCACCGTATCTTCCACCTGACCCTTCTCACCCAGGATCATGGGACTACCGATCACATTGTAGAGATTGTTGCCCCGGGAAAGCAATTGATAACCATTGTATGCTTCCGGTGCCAGATAGTACTGGAACGCAACGACCTGGGGATAAATATCATGGAACTGGATCCAGGACACACCATCCGCAGATCCTGCAGAATACATCCTCAGAACATTGGAACCATAGAACGCATCCAACTGAGATGTATTTCCTATCAAGAACTGAAGTGGAGTATTCTGTGTCCTTGTGAGATCGATATACTGTGCTGTACCCACATCACTAAAGGTCATATCCAGACCATCACTTATAGAATCGAACGATTGGTCCACATGGGTACCGGCAACCGAACCAAAGCCCGGTGCATTACTCGTATCTATCGCCTCACCATTGTCAGACTGTGACGTATTTCCGCTGAAAAAGAACGGCAATATTGACATTACCATGATCACTGCCAGAAAGATCGCTACTAATTTTGTATTCATCGATTCACTCCAATATATCTATTAGTTATCTTCAGATATGTATTCCTAAATTAATGCCATTCTAATATATGAATCTTGGTTGTAACTGTAACAATAACTTCAACATTCCACACTATTAAATCCAGATTATCAGTCCCATATCATCGATCAATGATGAACAGTATTATGACATTTCGTAATCATAACATTTATTATCCATGTAACATTTTAACAATCGTGATCATAAATGAAGAAACTAACATTGTTACTGATACTTACCGGCATGGTCCTTGTGAGTGGCTGCAATGGAACTACCACCCAGGACAACGTGGTCAGGGAAGGTGACCTGATACAGGTAGATTATGTGGGCGAGCTTGAAGACGGCACCATCTTTGATACGTCCATAGAGAGTGTTGCAAAAGAAGCAGGAGAGGCAGTATACAATCCGGGCAGGACCTACAAGCCCCTGGAATTCACGGTCGGTGCCGGACAAATGATAAAGGGCTTTGATAACGGTGTTATTGGTATGGCTCCCGGGGAAGAGAAAACCGTGACAATTCTACCAGAGGATGCATACGGCCCATACAGTGAGGATAAGATCGTCCCCATAACCATTGAGGATCTGAACGAATCCAGCATTATCCCGACGATCGGGATGACACTATCCACACAATATGGTCAACAGATCACCATTGTGGACATGAATGATACCCATGCAATGCTTGATCATAATCACCATCTTGCGGGGAAAGAACTGACATTCAAGATCAAACTCGTATCCATTAACGAACAGATCAATTAAGCAACATAGAGATAGTGCAATGGAAAAAGAAGAAAAGATCGTGGTGATCCTGCTGACAATGGCGATCCTGTCGTTGTCAGTAGCCTACCTGGCCTACTATCCCAATGATATCACAGGACGAGGCGGTAAAGAGCTGACATCGAATTGTGATATTGGAGAACGGGTCTGGCTGGAAGGGGTCGTGTTCAGCAAGACTACCACATTCAAGGGAGATCACCTTATCCTGAACGTGGACCATGATTCCCAACTCATCGCCGTATTCATACCAAATAATAATGGTGCCAGTGAGATCGACAATATGATACGAAAGAATGATCGGGTCCATATCATAGGCATACTTGATGAGTATAAAGGGGATAAAGAGATTGTGGTGCAGGACAAAAAGGACGTGATCCTGCTTGACAAGGTTGACTGAGTTCTTTAAAGGATAGGAAATATTATAAGTAAAGAAAACAGTACAGTTGTATATGAAAGCCTGTATAATGTGCGGGGGAGAAGGCACAAGGCTTCGCCCTCTTACTTTTGAGAGACCAAAACCCAGTATCCCTATTTTGAACAAACCGTCCGTTGTGCATCTTATCGAACATCTTGCAAAAGAAGGGTTCAATGAGATCGTGGTGACGATAGGATATATGGCAGAAAAGATCGAAGAACAACTTGGCGATGGCAGTATGTTCGGTGTCCACATTGACTATGTCTACGAGCATGAGAAACTCGGGACAGCAGGTGGAGTCAAGAACGCAGAAAAATACCTGTGTGACGAACCCTTCATAGTCGTTGGCGGTGATCATGTGATGGATCTGGAACTGAGGACCATGTACCGGTTCCATGAACACAACAATGCTCCTGTGACAATCGGCCTCCTTTCCATTGATGATCCCCGTGAATTCGGGATCGCAGATATGGATGTGAACAACCGCATTCACCGCTTTTTGGAAAAACCCGGCCCGGGAGAAGTTTTCAGCAATCTGGCAAGCACGGGGATATATATGTGCGATCCGGAGATCTTCGACTGGATACCTGCAGATGCAAAATATGACTTTGCGAAGGACCTGTTCCCAAAACTTCTATCCAAAGAAAGGGGGATCAATGGACTACTGGTACGTGGCCACTGGACGGATGTAGGAAATCCTGTCGCCTATCGTCAGGCACAGCGCTGGATGTTGGAATCGCTGCCGGGAACCTCTATTGAAGGTCACTTCAACACAAAGGATGCTCGTATATACGGACCCCTGAAAATAGGGAACAATGTTGTTGTGGGATCAAATAGTGCACTGGTGGGACCGATCGTACTGGGGGAGAACACCACGATCGGTGATAATGTCCTTATTGGACCATACACCACCCTGGGATCAAATTGTGTTGTCAGGAACAACTGCCGCATCCTTTCATCATATATATTCAACGATGTGACCATAAGAGATAATTCGAATGCTTCTGGCTCAACGATCGATAACGGCACGGTTGTTGGCCAGGACTGTAGTCTGGAGAACGGTACGGTTATCGGACCCAGGGTCAATATTGGCACCGGCACGACGATCCATTCAGATGTTAAAATATGGCCCGATGTAAACATCGATCCGAATTCTGAGATAAAGGATGATGTCCTGAACCCTGATCATGGATGATCCTATGTACATAAAAATTAGCGGCTCCCCAATACGGGAGTCGCAATTATGATTCAGCAGTATATTCCAACCTGAATACCTTGTCGTTCTCACGTACCTTACCATCCACCGCCAGCCCGATCTCCTGACCTTTTTCAGCTCTTTTGGCCGGTATAGCATCGCTTAGAAGAGAAACAACCTCTTGCTCCAGATAGGTGGTCTTTCCTTCAATAAGGATCTCGTCCCCTAACTTAAGGTGAGACTCCTGTAAATTCACAGCAGCAGCCCCAACTTTAGGATAATAGTTGGTAATCACCCCTACAGCCACTTTATTCACATTTGAAACATTCATCTCCCGATCAGGCGAAAGCCCATCAGGCCCCGGATTCCCGAAATAGAAACCAGTTGAGAAACCACGATTGAAGACTCCAGCAAGCTGGGTTTTCCAATCCTTCGTTTTTTCATGAGTATATTCGCCATTCCTGTATGCATCGAGAGCCTGAGAATAACATCGTGATACACAGGACGTATATCGTGAATCCCTCAAACGTCCCTCAACCTTGAAGGCATCCACACCAGCATCCACCAGTTCCGGGATATGTTCGATCATACAGAGATCTCTGGCACTTAGGAGATATTTACCATCTACTTTCACCACTGAACCGTCATCTCCCACAAGACTCCACCCCCAGCGACATGGTTGTGCACATTCTCCGCAGTTACCGGATCGTCCCAGAAGATAAGCCGACAGGTAACATCGACCGGATATTGCCTGACACATAGCTCCATGGACAAATACCTCCAGTTCCACATCAGTATTCTGCCGTATCGTTCTGATCTGCTCTAAGGTCAACTCCCGCGACAGCACCACACGACTGGCCCCTAAGGACCCATAAAAATCGACCGTATCGGTATTGGACACATTGGCCTGTGTGGATATATGCACATCAATATCATTATCGATCGCCCTCATGACCACAGCCGGATCCCAGGCAATGATCGAATCCACATCACTGGAAGATACCAGCTGAAGGACCTCATCAAGAGCCGGCAGATCGTCCGGATAGATTACAGTATTTAACGTCAGATAAGCTCTTAGCCCATTGCTTTTTACCTTGTCCACGAAACGCACCAGGGAGTCACCAGTGATATCACACGCACGGGCTCGCAAACTGAACCTATCAAGAGAAAAATATACAGCATCCGCATGATCCTTACACGCCTCGAGGGACGCGTAGTTCCTTACTCCCAGAACAAGTTCCGGCATGTGATCTGCGATATCTGGTTTGAACATGCCTGTATCATCAGCATATTATTACTTAAATCAGTTGCTGATTATGTCAGAACTTTTTGAATTGATCAAGAAAATATTCAATTATCTCAAAAATTGATGGTAAAACCCGGATAGGATATTGATCAAAAAAGAACAGATCGAAAAATTATACGATACAGACAAAAATAGAAGTTCCTGATGGGTATTTTCAGGAACTTCTACGGAGTTGCAATGCTTTATCAATTACTTATCTTTTCTCAAAACCTCCATATTTAGCATATCATATTATGTCATACAAAGTGATTCAGCCGTTCGCTTGTGAATCGTTGTGGACCTCGTGCTGGGAATATAACCAAAGTGGGATATACAAACCCAATACAAGAACTCCGACAATTGTGGAGAACCAGCTACCTTCAAAGGCATTAAGGTACATCACACCAATCAGACAGAGCGGCAGGTTGAAAATACCGAACATAAGTGCGACATTCTTCCAACCGGTTGGTGCCTTGAATGGCCTATCAAGACCTACAAGATGTGGGTCCTTCTTTGCTTTCACATATGCGAAAAGGCTGATACCATTTGCACAAACATATCCGATAGCTGATGCTGCCAGGATAGCTGTCGGCGTACCCATTGAAATGAGTATTAGGTTGAAAATACCGATAACGACCATTGCGAGTACTGGAGTACCGTGGGCATTCACCTTTCCGAATATTTTAGGTAGATTCCCTTCAGTTGCCATAGAGTGCATTGCCCTTGAAGAACCAAGATATGCGGTCTGGATGATCAGCACCATTGCTGCAATAAGCATGACAATGGCAATCGTTGAGCCAATATCACCGAGTGCTGCCTGTGCAACCGGAAGCATCGGATCGATCGGTGCATTAGCGATACCATCGATGCCAAGTACACCTGTAACAGTTGTCTGTACGAGCACATAGGCCAGAAGACAGATAGCACCGCATACAAAGAGTGCTTTTGGTACATCGGTACCTGGATTCTTATACTCTGGACCATAGATTGCTGCTGTTTCCCACGCACATGCACTCCACTGCGCCATTGCAAAGATACCAAGCAGGATCAGGATATGTGAAAGATCCCATACCCAATCAGTTGGCAACCATGTACTGGTGATGTTGGACATTACGAAGTCGCCGGTGAGATAAGGTGCAATTGTAATAACTGCCAAGGGTATAAGTGAAAACGCTGCAAGAACATAACCAACCATTGCACCACTTGAAAGTCCGCGATAATTGACAATAATAAGCCCGCCGAAAATCACAATACCTGCCATAAGTGAAAGCTGGTATTCACTGAAACTGGCTGCCAATGTGGGGAACAGACTGTGAAGATAGAAACCTACAAGAATTGCAAATATAGCAAGCACCGGGTTCCATGCAAACCAGTAACTCCATGCACTGAATCCACCTATAAGTTTACCTTTATCATATTTCCCCTTATAGTCAGGTGTTTTAAAAACGTTCTGTGCAAATCCCGGAAGACCGGATGCTTTAGGGAATGTCGTTGCAAGCTCAGCATAAGCCAGATTCTGCATGAAACCCTGGAATACGGAAAGACCCCAGACAATAATTGCAAATGACCATAGGTAGCTTGCAAAGTAACCAATTGATGGTAAAATCAATAACGGTACACCAATAGCAATAGCAAGACCCTGTTTCCAGTCAATTGATCTTTCTAATGTATCTGCCTCACAAACTACCTTGCTACACTGTTCAGCGTGCTGCCAATCAATGCCTTCGGGTTTGGATCCTTTATTTTCAGACATATTTTCAATCACTCCTTTTATTCTTCCGATCACAAAAAAATGAATAGTTCCGCAGTGGCGGACTATTCAATTCATGTGATCAATCCATCATTACTGTCCAGTAGAATCTCTGAACTTGGCACAGCTGTTGATCTCGATATCAAGCAGCTTCTCAATATTCATCTTAGCTGCAATACCCTTGGCACAGCCTGGTACAGATGTAATGATACCAATATCGAGTTCCTCACGGACCTCTCTCATCACATGTT
>JAIOTO010000019.1 GCA_021106765.1 Methanosarcinaceae archaeon | reverse complement strand
TAAGATGGAGATCATAAACCACGATTGCAGATAATTTATCAATAGCAAACATAAGGATGCCCACATCCGTGATATCGATCATGTGGGCAATACCAAAATTAACATCTTCGGATCACGATCCTATATATGATATACCAGGTCACGGACAGGATACTGGATGACTTTAGTGCCAAAGATAGCGCACGTGAAAGGGGGCTTGCATTATCTCGCGAGTTGGTTCGAATTTGTCGACGGGCCGGAATAGCCATTCACCGGGAAGAGTTTAACGAAGCATCCCAATTACTTGACACGTCGCGCATCTGCCTTGAACAACTCAATAGTGAACTTTCAGAACATCCTGACCTGTATCATGGAGGTTTTGTGTATCATGCACAGCAGGAGTTTGCAGAATGTGCGGTCATGCATGCGCTTCTTATTGAAAATTGTGAATTCGACGACATTCCATCTCCTGAAGAACTTAATGTGGAATACCCTGCATATCTGAATGGTCTGGGGGATGTGGGCGGAGAGCTCAGACGTCACATACTTGATCTTATCAGAAAGGGGGAACCACATGATGGAGAAGTATATCTGGATATGATGGATAGTATATATTCGATCCTGATCCAATTCGATTACCCGGACGTTATCACATACAACCTCAGACGCCGGACCGATGTACTGCGATCCCTGTTAGAAAGGACACGTGGCGATCTCACAAACGCCATACAAAATTATGAACTGGAACGATCCATGGAAGGATTTGAATCCAGATTACGATCACAATTTAGCTAAAAGGGAGATACACCATGAAATTTGATCCAGAATCTATACGAAAAGAAGCCATTGAGGACTTTGATTCGACCTGGCAGAATGGGACGAAATTTATCAAAGAACCTTCTGTGAACGAAAAAAATCCTCACACAACGTTTGGATTCGGAAAGCCGCATCCGGTCTATGACACCATCTCAAAATTGCGTGATGCATATATGCGTATGGGATTTGAGGAGACGATGAATCCTCTTATTGTGGATGAGCGTGAAGTCCACAAGCAGTTTGGGCATGAGGCACTAGCTGTCCTGGATCGTTGTTTCTATCTGGCAGGTCTTCCACGTCCCAACGTAGGCATATCAGACGAGCGGATCAACGTCATCAGATCGATACTTGGAGATATCGACGATGAAGGGATCGAGACCATTCGAAAGGTCCTGCACTCATATAAAAAAGGAGATCTCGAAGGGGACGACCTGGTGCCCGAGATCGCTTCACATCTCGATGTGTCGGACTCTTTGGTCGTTGAGATGATCGACCAGGTTTTCCCGGAGTTTAAAGAACTGACTCCCGTAGCCACCCGACGAACCCTGCGAAGCCACATGACATCGGGCTGGTTCATCACACTCTCATCTTCCATCGAGCGAGCAGAGCCACCATTCCATCTATTCTCAATTGATCGTTGTTTCAGGAGAGAACAACAGGAAGATGCGGCACGCCTGATGACCTACTATTCCGCATCCTGTGTGATCGTGGACAAGGACGTGACCGTAGACCATGGAAAAGCGGTAGCGGAAGGATTATTATCCCAGTTCGGTTTTGAGAAGTTCATGTTCAGACCAGATGAGAAACGAAGTAAGTATTACATACCGGATACCCAGATCGAGGTCTTTGCATACCATCCAAAGCTTGTAGGTTCCAACACGAAATACTCAGACGGATGGATCGAGGTTGCAACATTCGGCATATATTCACCCACAGCACTGGCCCAGTACGACATACCATATCCTGTGATGAACCTTGGTCTTGGAGTAGAACGGCTGGCAATGATACTGCATGAAGCAACGGATGTACGTGGGATGTCATACCCACTGATCGCACAGTACTCAGAATGGGAAATGAAGGACAGGGATCTTGCAAAAATGATCTATGTAGATAACATGCCTTCAACACCCCAGGGAGAGGAGATCTTTAAGGCGATCGTAAAGCAGTGTGAATTGCATTCATCCGAGCCAAGTCCATGTGAGTTCATAGCGTGGGAAGGCAATATAGAGGGTCGGTCGGTCAGGGTATCGGTTGTCGAACCTGAGGAGGATACAAAATTATGCGGACCTGCAGCTTTCAATGAGATATTGGTCTATAACAATGATATCCTTGGACTACCGCAAACCAAGAAGTGGCGCAAGGCGTTCGAGAACCATTCTGCCAGGACAGGTATACGTTTCATCGATTCTTTTGCCTGCCAAGCTGCGAAGGATATAGAAGAAGCAGTATCCCGAGGAGACACGTTATGCGAGACCCGGGCCAGGATAATAAAGACACCTTTCGAGATCAATATCAAACTTCAGCCACGTGCCCAACGGTATATCACGGGGAACAAGAAGAAGATCGATATACGTGGTCCGGTGTTCACAACAGTGAAGGCCGAGATCAAATAATTGATGCAGACTGTACAAGGTACCCGGATATCATGTACATGGTGAAATGCGGGGAACCTGTGTGCATGACATTTGGGTCTGCAGTCGAAGGAAAGGCGTCAGACCACATTTTATTGTGAACTGATCGGATATGCACGGTAAGGGATGTCATTTACCATAGCTTCCTGGAATTGTCCGGTTGTAGAGTATATCCAGAAGAATGTCGATAACTCGTTGTATGAATATTCTTCAGGTCCGGACGATCTGTACCCGGGGGTTGCCAGATGTGCTGTAGCGTCTCCCCATACCTTAGAAAATATGTTGGATCCATACAGTGCAGGCATATTCAAAGGGGATCGGGTTTCTTTTGGATGCAAGAGGTCAAGGAAACACAGCGGTTGCCCTGATCATGAAGTACCTGTGGCATCCGCTTTGATCTCCCTGACCGGACCATACGTGGATCAACAATGATCCCGGGAAACCGGTATTGACCTTGTATACCTATTATCGTGCATCGTAGAACGACATATCCTCGGCATCTACTTGCGTAACTTCTCCGAGACCATTGGAAAGCACTTTGCGTATTCGTGCGACGCGCACTGGTTGTAACTGGATACGCACCATCGTGGTCTCATTTTCCTCATAAAAGGATTCAGTTCCGTTAATGATCCTATGGGTCACAACCTGATGCGAAACCACTCTGGCAATGACCCCTAATGTACCAGTAGTAATATCCTGCGCACAGGTGGTGGTCAGGTAGATCAGATCGTCGACATCCAATTTCAAGGATGTGAAAAAGTTATGTGGACTCCTTATTTCGATGGTCCGGAGTATATGATCACGAAGTTCTCGTATTATCTTATCAGAAATACCGGTCAGTGCTATATATTCCATATGATCACCCGTACATAGGGTATTCTTTTCGGGGTGTTTGAGTCTGTTCGGAAGTCCGCACATCTTCAGCGAGCTTCTGCATCTCAATCTCTATCCGTTCAGCCTGTTCGATGAGACTTTCTGTATCGATCGAGAAATCGTACAAAGTGTTGAGTACTTCAATGACAGCCGCTGCTGCCCTAGGGTCAGGATTCTGGCTTTTGGTGGCTCCAAGCAAACTGATCGCAGGTATCTCACGGACGAAGCATTCCGACATGATACTACCGGATATTCCCGAAATGGTTCCCATCTGGAATATCTCTACATTCTCCTTTATCCTGTCAAGCATATCATTGTTCGTGGCCGCTCCGAACACCTTTGAATCCTCATCCATTGTGGCAATACCGGCAATGGACACAACCTCTTTTGCCTGGATCATACCGGCCCATTCTATGAGAACCCTACTTACATCATACGAAATGGATGGATTGATCGGGATGTCTGAGACGACCATGATCAAATTATTCTTTTCACTCTCATATATCCTGACAGGCATGTTGATCAGGCCTTGATACAGCACAGCAATAGGTGGGAACAAACGTGATTCGATCGAACCTATGTAAGTCATATCCAATTCATCGATTATCTGCTGGCTCGCAATGTTCCCCACAAGACCGATCCCTGGAAATCCTTCGATCAATATCGGTTCCTTTGAGCTGATCGCTTTAGTTGTGATCATCACATCTTCATCATTACTAATTAGCACACCTTCATCATTATTGCATACATTGGACAAAATATCACCGGACCTATAATTATCATGGATTTGATATGCCTTTTCTATTCCCCAATTTATTCACAAACAGTATATGGAAGGTAATAATAGATAAGTACATCGTTAACGATCGAATATAAGAGAAAGGGAATCGAACGGCATTCCAAATCACCATAGCAGCATCAAATAATAAATAAAAAGAGGGAAACCAACAGTCGAGAGTTACTCATCGGGATCGCTGTCGTCATCTATTCGTTCGTGGTCTTGCGGTTCCACTCTGAGATCGTGGGAATTGATGTGAGATCTTAAATCAGCTGTAGCCTTGAGACCTATAGCTGTAAAAAGTATCATCCCTGCAAACAGCGATACACATATCACAATAACGAGCAATGTGTCCATGGTCTTAAAAAGAAAAAAGAAGAAGTGTTATAATTTCACTTCTTTTGGTTTCTCATACAGTTTTGTTTTCTGCATGAGATTGCCTTTCTTTGAGTGAGACTGTCTGAAAACAGAATCGTTTGCTTTCTCGATTTCCCTGGCATCGATGGCAAGCTGTGCTGCTGCGCGCATCATTTCATGACCTGTTGCGGTGGTTAGGGCTACCTGCTCAAGATCTTTCATCATGAAGCATGCAGGGAAATTGATCTCTGCAACCTTGTTAGCCATGTGCAATGCCGCAAGTGCCTTTGCCTTTGCGTATGGGTTGTTGAAACCAGCACTCTCGATGCATTTTTCGGGCTTTCCGAGGATGTGAGGCAACTCAAGGTCCTTTCCGGATTTGCCGTCGTCGACCTGTGCAGTCACACAGTCCAGCTCTTCCTGGATCAGCCGTACTACTCCACAAGTAGAGAGTACTTTCATTGCATCAGCATTGAAGGATGCCATCTCGACGGGGTCGAGGAATTCGGTCTTGGCACCAATAAGTGGGTCAACCTTTAAGATGATGTAACCAAATCCGGCATCTTCCAGCGCCTGGCGATCGTCTTTCTTGGTAGGTCCATCGGAAACCACAATGCATGGAACATCATTCCATATTTCACGTGCGGCCTTTGGACCTGGGGCACCTGCATTCGGACTGATCATTACCACAAAGTCGGGGTCCCATTTCTTCATTTCTTCTGTATCAGCAGCCTCATCCTTACCCATCTTTGGACCGGTTCCAAAAACCCTTATGGTGATGCCTTGTCGTGCTGCTATCTCGTCCTGTACCAGGTCAATGACCTGGCTAATACCCAAATTACCTAGTTTAATAAATCCTATTTTAGCCATATTAGATCATCTATTGCAAGTACTGCGTAGCATATATTATTTTTGGAATGAACCCATACAGTACACATTATTATAGTAGGTGATGATGCGTTGGGAGATAAACACAGACTATGCCCAGGTTCTACCCGAAAAGGTTAAAAGCAATGTAGGTATTTCTAGTTCAAGTTCTGGTACATAGATACTATTTCGTTATCAGAATTCTCAAATATATCAGGTATGATGACGTGAGTTCAGACAGCATTTCTACTGGAAATTACTCAAAACTAATTGTTTTTGATATGGACAGCACGCTTATAGATGCAGAATGCATTGATGAGCTTGCGCGCGCTGCAGGAGTTATCGATAAAGTTGCCGGCATAACCGAAAGGGCCATGAACGGTGAGATCGATTATTCGGGTGCCCTTACAGAGCGGGTCCATCTCCTCAAAGGTCTTGAACTGAATGTCGCAAAAGATACCCTGAACAGGATATCCCTCATGCCTGGTGCTAAAGAACTGATGAGCCATTTAAGATCTCGTGGGTACAGAATTGCCATGCTGTCTGGTGGATTTACACTGGCATCTGATCGAATAGGTAAGCTCCTGAATATTGATTATGTGTTCTCGAACGAACTTATTGTTGAAAATGGATGTTTGACAGGCGAGGTTATTGGTCCTATGACCGAGGACCGTTCAAAAGAGTTAGTCTTCGAACAACTCTCCAAGGAGAATGGTGTAGAACCTGAAGATTGCATCGTAGTAGGTGATGGTGCAAATGACATATGCCTTTTCGAAAGATCAGGATATGGGATTGCTTTCAATCCAAAACCTATCTTGAGAAAATATGCAGATGTGCTTATAACCACAAAAGATCTGGCGGCGGTGATCCCAGTTATTGATTCGCTTGAACGGTGAATCACACATATGTATCGTGCATAAGAAATGCATGAAATGCCAGCTTTTTTGCTGGATCGGGAGGACATATAAAATATGTTAAAAGAATTAAATGCAAAGAAACAGGACCTGAGAAAACAGTCCGATGAGTGCAAAGATAAACGTAATGATTTGAATACTCAGGCAAGTACGTTGGCATCAAAACGTAACGAGCTGAACAAACAGACAAAGGACCTCATTAATGAAGCCCAGGACGCCAAAAAGCTTAGGGATGAAGAAAACGTACAGGTCAAAGTTAATAAGGCCAAACGTGATGAGCTAAATGGAAAGGCAAATGAGGTATTTGCAAAAGTAGATAATCTGCGTGGTGACAATAGTCCAGGTCCTTCGATAAAAGATATCAGCAAGGATATCGAGCGTATGGAGTACGAGCAACAGACCAAGGTGCTTACTCCAAGCAAAGAAAAGGAACTTGTTAACCAGATCACTGAGCTTCGCAAGCAATATTCTGAAAAGAACGCACAGATAGAGGACAACGCCGAGCTAAAGGAATTAATGACAGAAGCCCAGAAGATCAGGGACGAGGCTTCCGAATATCATAATTCTCTTGAAACATATGCACAGAAGGCACAGGAATATCATGACAAGATGATCGCCACGTTCAAGGAAGCTGACAAGATACGTGCCGATTCTGATACTGCGCACCGCGAGTTTGTCGAGATCCAGGAGAAAGCAGATGAACAGCACAAGTTGTTCATAGCAGCTCAAAAAGAGATCCGAGATATTGATAAAGAAATACGTAAATTGAAGAAGAAAGATACCGGGGATAAGAGAGCTGTTGCAATGGAAGATGTTCGCAAGGATGCAGAGGACATATTTGCAAAGTTCAAGGCTGGTGAGAAATTGACCACAGATAATCTTATGACCCTTCAGAAATCAGGATTACTCTGATCCGCTGTAGGGTATCCAGGATGATGTACATCATCCTGGAAGGTTCACTTCTTTTTTTGTATCTTCAAATTTTAAAACCGTGGATAGTCTGACATTTCCGGAAGCCACAAGTACAATTCGTGGTTCCAAGATCAATCCTACCGGAGGTAGGATCTCTTGAAAAGATCATTTATCCAATATATATGCTCGCCTGAATTCAGGATTGCGCATAAGGCAGGAATCTGCATTATATGTTGGGTCTGAGCATATCTTTTTCCATATATTGGAGATTTTATCATCATGGATATTTCCCATGGACAGGGGTATGCATGCACAGGGGTTCACGTCCCCCTGGGGAGTGATGTGCAACCATTTCTTTCCTGCAAAGCATCCCATCTTTTGCAATATATGAGGAATTGCGAACACACGAGGACCATCTATCTCATTGGTCCGCTGTACGAAATCATCGAACGTCCTGTGGTCATCGGATGAGAGTACCTCATCTTCATGGTCCAGCCAGCGTCCGGTGGGTACGATCTCAAAGAAGGATATCTCGTGGACACCCATATTGCATGCAAGGGAATAGAAATCATCAAGTTCATCAATGTTGTTAGGCGAGAGCACAACATAGATGTTCACAAGGAGACCTGCATCCAGTGAATGCCTGATCCCGTTGATGGCATCCCTGAATACACCATTGCGCCCTCGCATGATATCGTGCCCTTTCTCATTTGCATTATCAAGGCTCACACTGATCATGTCAAGCCCGGCCTCTTTAAGGGACTGCGCACGCTCCCGGGTCAGCCCTACGCCTGATGTGAACATGCCGGCAATGGCGCGGTCCTTATTAACGTATCCAATAAGATCCTCGAGACCATCATAAACAAGAGGTTCCCCCCCATCAAATATGATAAAAGTAGAACCCATGTCCAGACACTGGTCAATAACATCCTTGATCACTGTGGGTGTCAATCGCGCCTTGTTCTTTGTGTCCGGCAATGCGCAGTGCAGGCATTTATTGGGACAATCCTCAGTGATGGAGATAGTGACCTGTTCGGGAACCATCTTCCTACGCAAATTCCCCATCTGGCTTGAGACCAGACGATCGAACGTTTTGCTCGGGATGGGAGGCATCCATGTGGAGAAGATCAACTGATCCCCATCGACCTTTGCTGGTTTTTCCCCGTCGAACATCTCGAACATATCGTTCATCAGTGGCCTTACAGCCAGTGACGCAAGACCTGAGGTATGCATCTTGACATGACCGTCCTGGATCGTTGCATATACTTTGAAGAATGGATTTTTGTACAGATAATATCTCATCGAGCAACCACGCTGATATATACGTTTATCGATATTGTTATCGCCTTCGTAACAGGGCACGGTATGAGAGGAGAGCCTTTGGATTCTTTCGCAGCATGAACAAACCTGTCTGTATGGCTTTGTTAAGAGGATCTCCCTGAATAAATGAAATATCCTCTCCCTCGAATGTACTCATCATACCGTCGATCTCCCGGTCGGTCATCTTTCGCAGGGTTTCCAGTGCAAGCCTGCCGAGATAATACTCGGTACGGTATTCCTGGTTCCACAGTTTCCGATATTGTGAGAGTGCTTTGCTGGAAACATCCCCGCGGGCCACGGCATCGGCTGCCACATCGCCGCACATCTGTCCGGCGTGCATACTGTACCCGATACCGGATTGGCCTGCGGCTCCACCCACCAGCATAACACCATCGGCAACGGTGGTATCTGGTATAGTAATGATCGGATCGCCGCCTGTGGATCGCTGGACAATGGTTAGGTCATCAAGCCCTTTGAGTTTCTTGAACTTCTCGACCCATCGATCAAAGAAATCAGATACGTCCCTGCCGTGGCGCCGGACGTACATCCCAAGGGTCGCACGATTCCCGCCGCAGGGGGAATAGGTGCATTTCCAGCCCGGGGCTATGCTACCAACATAATACTCGAACAGGTCCGGTTCTCCAATGCCCTCTGCCTCGACGACGGCTTCCATGGCCCACGCGATGTCATTCGGATGTTTCATGGTGTTGAGTCCAAGCAGACCTGCTATCTTGGAGTTGATCCCATCGGAAACGATCACCATTTTTGACGTCAGGACACCATTTGAAGTACTGACCGAAATGTTCCCTTCGGTCCGCAGTACATTGTGCGCTTCTACATCGGTGCGTATGTCAACACCTGCCTGCGTTGCCTGTCTGGCATAGTATTCATCAAAAAGGGTACGATCAAGGAAGTATGCAGGGCTTTCAACAACCACCGTCCCACCCGAGGGAGCAATGATCTTTGCGCCTTTAAGTTCTTTTATAACATAACTGCTATCGACCATCTCACCGGCACGATCGAACATTCCCTTGAAGAACGTATTGGCAGGATGTGGCGGATGGCCGATCTGCTCTTTCTTCTCAATGAGGATGACGCTGGCACCTTTCAATGACGCATTCCTGGCTGCCATCATCCCTGCAGGAGAAGCACCGATCACAATGATATCTGCATTCATCGATGTTACCATTCATATATCCCCTATATAATTATGTTATCATTATTCATATTCTATTGTAACCTTGACCTTACTGGCACCTTTTGGGATATATACGCTTCCATTTACAGTACCATTCGTGAATTTGTACCTGTCAAAGTTCTTGGTTGTTTTGTCGTTCTCAGCATCCATTTCTATTATTTTCATGATTTTAGACTCCTTAATTCGATTTTAGTGTTTCCGCCCATTCAGTCAATTTTTGACCGGATTTACAGGATAAACAGGATTTCGATGCGACGTTGCATCCTGTAAATCCTATCCGAATATATCATTTAAATTTTAGCATCTTTTTAGATGCATTTGCTATTTGGTCGCCTTCTTTATTTACTCGTCTCTCTAGTTTCTTTATATCTTCTTCCGGAGGGATATTTTCAGGAATGATATTATTATTTGTAAGTACTTGCCGGATATCGGTATTATTTTTTACGTGCTCATGTGTAATTTCAGGTTCCCCTTGTATGTTCTTTGTTTTAACATTGAAATTTGTAATCTCTGTTGCGAAGTTTTTAGCGCTTATTGTTACAGTTGGGAGAAAATCTGCCATCGGCCTATTATTTGGAATATTCAATTTCATTTTTACCTGACGAGTTGTAAGCCCTCCAAATAATGCATGGTCGCCTTTACTCCTAATTCTTGCAAATCCGCTTTCGTCAACTCCCCGCTCATAAATTAGTTTTGAGAGTTCGGTTTCTGAACTTATTAGCTTTTTTCTTGCCTCAAGTCGTTCGGATAAAGCAATTCTTTCTTCGATTAATTCCTGTTTTCGAGTCTGTATTGCAAAATAACTTTGTGCAAATGCTATTTCCTGTTTTCTTGGGTCGCCGTTTTGTGCTATCAGATAACACGCATAGCGGGTAAGCATGATGTCTTCTATTTCACGTTCTGCCTCTGAGCCAATTGCAACCATTTTCCTGACCTCGGGAAAATGGTCTAACACATTTTGAGTTGCATTTATACATGATTCTTTTGCTTTACCAATTACTTTTGCAAAGTTTTCCCATTTAGTGTATCCTAAAAGTTTCTGCAAATCTCTTGCAAACCAGAACTCGATTCCGTCTTCTTCATAAGCATAGTCTTCGAAACTTTTGGATAATTTAATAATAATCTGTTTTTCCATCAGAACAACTCCTTATTGTGAGATTTAGTTATTATTTTGCGAGTGCCTGTTGAGTGCGAATGGAATGATCACTCGTATTCGATTGTAACCTTGATATTACTGGCACCTTTTGGAACGTTTGACTCTTCAATTAGTTTCCGAGTGTCTCTGTCTATTCAGCCAAAATTTTGACAGGATTTCGATGCGGCGTTGCATCCTTTAAATCCTGTTCATCCCATCCGAATATGTCATTTGAGTTTTTGATCGATATCTACTATACTTTTTTGACAGGCGTTCTGATTTCCCCTCATTGAATTCCTCGACGATTTTAATCTTTTCAGAGGTCAGGTCGTAGAATTTGTAGACGAGCCGTTAATATCGC
>JAIOTO010000050.1 GCA_021106765.1 Methanosarcinaceae archaeon | reverse complement strand
TTACGATGAAATCGTCGATCGTTCTTTCCCTGGCCGATATGTTCACCGGCTGGATGATAGGGTGCTGGCCCTGCCATTGCAGAGCCTCCATGCCGGCGTAGTTCAAACAACGCGACAGGTCAGCAGATGCGAACTGTATGGTTGTGCGGGCAGGATCGCTTTTTTCAGTATTGTATATGGTCTGGGCGATCTCATAGTCCATCTGCATGAAGTACACCGACATGAATGTGGCACCCAGTACCACGAATATCCCGATCACGGCAAACGGGATGTAGCCACGGCTATCCTGCATTAATTGTTTCATGTTCTCAGCTAATACTGACATGTTCGAGCGTCCACCGTTACATTTCACCTGACATCAAAAGCGATTTTACAAGTGATAGAATGTATTTAGCTTTTATGCTCTGGATTGTTGGGTTGTTGGATTGAGGGGGTAAGAAGCTGCAAGTTTATGTTCCCCTTTCTCCGACGCAAAGTTAATATATATCATTCAGGACTACTGGGCATACATGATCTACCTTCCAGTACCTGTATCGATTCGATCAGGGGTGAGCATCAATGGCAACAGTTAAAGACCTTAGGTGGAAACAGGATATGCGAGTATCCGAACTCGTTGATTCCTATGAATATATTGGATACCAGAGTGTTGAGTTGCAACGGGCTTCTGATGTTATCGTGAAGATGAAAAAAGATTCAGCAAAGGTATTTTTGACATTTACCTCGAACATGATAACTTCAGGTCTCAGGGGTTTCTTTGCCCAGCTTATCGAATTGGGTGTTGCTGATGTAATTGTGACCACTGTCGGTGGTCTCGAAGAAGATATCATGAAAGCCACCGGTGAGTCCTTCCAGATCGGGTCATTCCAGACCGACGATGTGGAACTTCATGAGCAGGGTATCAATCGTGTGGGGAATATTCTGGTCAGGAATGAGAGTTATATGAATTTTGAAAACTTCATAACTGATATCCTCAGTGATCTGTATGATAAGCAAAAACGATGGGTAGTATCGGACATGCTCAAAGAGATCGGATTATTACTAAACGATCCTCATTCCGTCCTTTACCAGGCAGCAAAGAACAATGTACCTGTGTTCTGCCCCGCCATCACCGATGGTGCTTTCGGTTTTCATCTATACCTGTTCCAACAGAAGCATCCGGATTTCATTGTCGATGTTGTAAAAGATTTTGGGAACATTCTTTTTGCAACCAGTTTTGACGATAGGAAAGGCGTCATTGCCCTGGGAGGATCCATTTCCAAACACCATGCGATACTGAGCACCCTTCTCAACGGTGGTGCTGAGTATGCCGTGTATATGACGACTGCACACCGCACATCCGGCAGTATGTCAGGAGCGAATACCAATGAAGCCAAATCATGGGGAAAGGTGAAGGATGATAGCGATGTTGCCACCGTCATCGGCGATGTCAGTATCACTTTCCCACTTGCTATGATACGTGCTCTGGACGAACTGGCAGAAGATGGATTGTTGAGAACAACTGCACAGGAGTAGAGTTTATACGAGGATCACCATGAGCGACCAGTCCCCCCGGTTTGTATTGTCAAAAAAAGTCATTCTGGAGCAGTACCAGAAAGTATCCGATGTCGCTGACTTTGTTTCATTCAGTTCCAAGACAAACCCCAGAGTAACACCTGTTATAGAAGAACATACCAATGCTTTTTTCAATATCCACATGCTCAACGAGATCAAACGGGTTAAGGATAGGTCCAGGATCGTATATCTGGCACAGGGGTGGACGCCACAGCTGATTACCGATCTCTATGATCAGGGCATCCATTCCTTTGTCGTGGATAATGAGTTTGATCTGGACGTCATGCTTGATACCCTTGAAAAAACGGATTGGAGGGTTAATCTATTCCTGCGGTTGAAGCTCAAAGAGCACTCTGTAAGAACTGAGCGTTATTTTGTTTTTGGAATGAACTCAGATATTGTCAATGAACGTATTATGCAATTGAAGGATGATCCACATATTGAAGAGCTGGGGGTGCATTTCCATCGTAAGACCCAGAACATGAGCGATTGGAAACTTCAGCGTGACATCGAGGACGTCCTCTCTCCAGAAACCCTGCATGCCATAGACATGCTCAACATAGGAGGAGGTCTACCTTCCGAATATGCTAATACCAATGCTGATGTCATTGACGGGATATTCAAGCGTATTATAGCCTTCAGGGAGTGGTTACATGAGAGGAACATACAACTCATGATCGAACCTGGTCGTTTCATCGCCGCCCCCGCAGGCAAGTTGATTACCAGTATTACCGGTGTGTATGATAACAACATCATCATCAATGCGTCCGTCTATAATAGCGACATGGATGCCATTCTGGTACCGGTAAAACTACGTGTGGAGAATGAACTGGGTGACAGATCGGGTAACTCCTACGTGATCAAGGGATGCACTCCCTGTTCAATGGACCTTTTCAGGTATCGCGTCTATTTTGAGGAAAAGCCGAAGATCGGTGATACTATCGTATTTATCAATGCAGGAGCATACAATTTCAGATCGGATTTCTGCGACCTTGAGGAGATCCCAACCAAGATCGTTGAGTGATGTACGTGTTATCTGTTGAAAGATCTATTAAAATACTTACCATATAACACTCTGCGTAGATTTTCCAATCTTCTGTTGTTAGTATCATTGGACAGTCGGGCTCAATGATCAAGCTTTTTCGCTTCTTTTTGCATGAGGATCACGGCTACTACGGCTGCAAGAAAATCAGACACAGGGAATGAGATCCATACGCCGGTGAGACCAAAGAACAGGGGAAATATCACTACAAGGGGAGGGAGGAATATGATCTGTCTTGAGAGAGTGAGGATAAGGGATTCCTTTGATTTACCCAGGGATTGGAGAAGAGCAGTAGTTACCACCTGTGCCCCGATGAAAGGCATCATCAAGTAACATATCTTCAGGGCTGGTACACCCATGGATAGGAGGGCAGGATCGTCACTGAAGATGAGGATGATCTGCTCGGGTATCAGGAAAACGATAATAGTGCTGAGAAGACAGAGGCCGGTTGTAATGTAGGAGGATAGTGAGATGGTCCGTTTCACACGGTCAAATTTGCGGGCTCCGTAATTGAATCCCAAGATGGGTTGGATGGCCTGTTTGATGCCGATGATAGGCATGAGGGTGAGCATGAAGACCTTTATAATGATGCCAAAAACAGCAATGGCCACATCTCCGCCATAGTAAAGCAGACTCTGGTTAAAGAGAAGGAAGAGGGAGCTTTCAACGGCATTGAACAGGAATTCCGATATGCCGATATACGTGGATTCGTGGATAATGGAAGGGTCAGGGCGGAGTGTGTGAGGAACAAAACATACTGTGGCACGGTTGGAGGCATAATAATAGATAACCATGACTGTACTCAATATTTGAGAGATCACAGTGGCAATTGCAGCACCCTTTATCCCCATCCCTAACCAAAAAATGAATATGGGATCCAGGATAATATTGATGATGCTTCCCACAAGCAGGATGATCATTGCGAAGAAAGTGTTCCCTTCTGCCCTGATGGCATTGCTCATGGCTGTGGAGAATGTGAAGAATACGGTCCCTATGAGTATGTAGTAGGTGTATTCGGAGGCAAAGGGCATGACGGCAGAGGAGGCTCCAAAAAGGGCAAGCATCGGTTCCATGAACACAAGTCCCAGGACAGTGAAGATGAGACTTGCAAGTATAACCATGGTGATCATGTTGCCAACGGTCCGTTCGGCACGTTCTTGGTTACCAACTCCCAGAGAACGGGAGATGATGGAAGCACCGCCGACCCCAACTCCCAGAGCGATGGCCATCATGAGCATCTGCACTGGAAAAGCTACCGAGATACCGGCGATACCCAGCATGCTCTGATCTCCCAAACCCCTGCCAACAAAAATGGTATCGACCAGATTATAGACAGCCTGCACTACCAGTCCAACGATAGCAGGAGATGCCAATTTCACGATGAGACTGCCGATCTTCTCATTAGCAAGCATTGTATTACGCTGATCGTGCATGGTATTTCCTCCTGAATAGAGTACGTAGTAGAAGATATAATTTTATTGATTGTATTATATATTGTTGTTTTCCAACAATCTCACGGTCTCTTCCAGCATTTCGGGAATAGGAATGTCCTGGGGACAGTGTTCGGCACAGCGACCGCAATCGATACAGTTAGAAGCTTTTCGATCATCTCCAACATGATCTGCGTACATCTTCCTGGCTTTCTGAAGATTGTTGAACATCATGGCATTGTTGAGGTATTTGAATATCAGTGGGATGTTCACGCCTGTTGGACAGGGAAGGCAGTAATGACACCCGGTGCAGTTAACCTTAAGTTTCGTACGGTAAAGTTCACTGACCTCAGTTATCAGGGACCGTTCCTGTTCGGAGAGGGAGTTTGGGTGCCCATGCTCAGCCGTCTCGAGATTCTCCTGGAGCTGGTCCAGTGTACTCATGCCGCTCAGGACGGTGCTGATCTGGGGTTGGTCCCAGAGGAATTGCAGTCCCCACCCGGCCGGACTGCGTTTAGTTTGGTTCTTATTCCACACCTGTCTGACATCGTCAGGCACCATTTCTGCCAGGCATCCTCCGCGCAGGGGTTCCATGATGACTATACCAAGTCCCCGTTGTGAGGCATATAGCAGTCCTTCCCTACCCGCCTGATAGTCGGTGTCAAGATAATTATACTGGATCTGGCAGATATCCCAGGGATAGGCATCCACGATCTGTTTGAAGAGACCGACCTCATCGTGAAAGGAAAATCCGGTATAGCGGATGCGTCCGTCCTGACGGGCCTGGTTAAGGAAATCGAAGAGACCGATTTCGGTGAGCTTGGGCCAGTAGTCATGATTTAATGTATGAATGAGATAGAAATCGATGTGGTCGGTGTCAAGTCTCTCAAGCTGTTCATCTAGGTAGTCATCCATATCCTGTCGGGAATTAATGAGCCATGATGGCATTTTTGTTGCCAGGTGGACCCGCTTCCGATATCCTCTCCGTAGGGCTCTGGCAAGGAAAGGTTCGCTCTTTCCTCCATGATAAGGGTAAGCAGTGTCGATATAGTTGATGCCATGATCGATAGCATGGTGAACTATACGAATGGCCATTTCTTCATCAATATGTGTGTGATCTTCATCAAGAGTAGGCAGGCGCATACATCCCAGGCCAAGGATGGATACGCTTTCGTTGGTCTTTCCCAGGGTACGGTAGAGCATGGTTTGTATTAAAAGTTCTTCGATCTTTTGATCTTTTTGGTATTGCAGACAATTTCCATCGTTACTAAAGCCGTTGTCCTTTTAAGCTTTCTGGGCGGTGACTGTATACAAATCAGATGATCCTCCAAGTGTTACGATTGTACGTTTTTTTCCAACTTAGTGCGATATTAGTGTTATTATTCTGTAACAATATTCATATATATTATACGACATATTCTGAAATACAAAGCAGATCATAAAATATGGAATTAAAAAGTTCTATATTCAATCATAACAATTAGAAAAAAACAGCATGAGTATATGTATTAACTTGAGTGATCACTCAGACAGGAAAAGTTTTAATGATGCTAAACTTCGTGTTACGAAATTTTGAAATAGTTGTCTTTTTGAAATATATCACAGGAGATCGATCATGATGGCTTCGGAATTAATAAAATATAGGGATGTAGGTGTAAGTTTCAATGGTTCCTGCCTATTTTCTGATTTTAATCTGATAATTAATAAAGGAGACAAGATCCTTCTCAAAGGTAGGTCTGGGACGGGTAAATCCACACTTCTGAAAATCCTTCTGGGCATCATCAGGACAGATGAAGGTGATGTTTATTTCAGGGACCGGAATGTGTGTTCCAAGACTGTCTGGGATATTCGGAAAGAGATTGCTTACGTGTCACAGGATACCGATATTGGAGAAGGTATTGTTAAAGATCTGGTCAATGATATTTTTCACTATCACAACAATCACGGAATGAAATATCACAATAAACGGAATTCATTGCTTGAGTATTTCGAACTGGACAAATCCCTGCTATACAAAAGGTTTGAGGACCTGTCCGGCGGGGAAAAACAACGGATATGCCTGATAATCTCCATCCTTTTGGGAAAGGACATTTTTGTGCTTGATGAAGTGACCTCTGCACTGGATCCTGAACTGAAGGACAAAGTCGTGGATTATTTTCTGAAAAATGAGGACTGGACACTGTTTATCGTATCCCATGATGATGTCTGGGAGAGGGAAGGAACCTCCATGATATATGTTGACAGCGGGGATTCTTGTGGCAGATGATATCACTTATGCAGGACTTTTGTTCGGTTTTTTTCTCCTTGCCATCCCTATAGCAATCATGAGGATAACAAAGCTTGGAATGGAGAGAGAATCTCTGACCGCCATTTTCAGAATGACAGTACAGTTATTCCTTGCCGGTTTGTTTCTAACCGTTATATTCGATATGAACAATCCGGTATTGACCCTATCATGGTTCATAATGATGATCTCGTTCGCTGCGTTTGAGTCCATACAACGGCAGGGAATGAGTTTCAGGTATCTTTACCTTCCAGTTCTTGCTTCTTTCCTGTTCGGGAATTTGCTGATATTGCTATATATTAATTTCTTTGTCATTGATCTGTCAAATGTATTTGATGCCCGGTATTTCATTCCCATTGGTGGAATATTGCTTGGTAACTCATTAAGCGGAAATATTATTGGTGTGAGCAACTTCTACAGCAACCTGAAACGGAATCAAAATCGCTACATTTCAAGCCTGTCCTTCGGTGCGAAAATGCATGAAGCTCTCTTGCCATATCTGAGATCGGGATTGCGTTCAGCACTAAAACCAGCGGTAGGGGATATTTCAACCATAGGCATCGTTCATCTGCCGGGAATGATGACCGGTCAGCTGATTGCCGGTTCCACGCCCATGCTCGCTATTAAGTATCAGGTCGCTGTGATGGTGGGGGTTTATGCTTCCACTGTAACATGTGTCACATTGAGTATAATATTGACTACCTATGTATGTTTTGATGAATACGGGATACTCAAGGAAAGGATGTTTAGGAAGGACTCGGTGATTGGCTGAAGGATTACATTAACTTCAATTTTAATCAAATTTCTGCATTTAACACAATATGTGATCCATTTCACAACAATCGTCTTGCAGAGAAGAGACTACAGGATATTCGATCTACAGGTACAAAGGATGGTAATACAGATAACCTGTTACGATTAATAGCTATTTTGGAAAAAGCTTGGACAACGTGATAACTATTGATCCATAAAAACAGAAAGGGCTGCAAACAGCAGTTTGCAAGCCTATTCAGAAAAATTCAGTCCATTTTAAGGGCTACCAGGGAAAGTCCAAGTTCCTTCTCTAAGTCTTTCAGGTCTTTTGCCCCAGCGTCATCAAGGTCTGCGTATTTCGTATTAATATCTGAAAATGCAATGAGGTTTACGCCCAGTTTGCTTTCCATATCGTTGATAGATTTTAATTTGTCTGCATCTAGTTTAGAAAAAACTAACATTTGTATCACTCCAAATGCACCTATACATTAATTGCTGATAAGCATTTTGGTATAGTATAATGCATATGAAAATATTTATGTTGAAATGGTATACCTGTATGGCCTCAAATGTGGTAGGACTTCTATTTTGGCACAAATATACTTCTCTTGTGGGGGACATAGCTGGATCAGTGGTAATTCGCGTGGTTTTATCAAACTGTCATATTTGTGATCTATTAATGATCCCACGATCAGTTGTTATGGGTAATTGTATCTCAATTTTCCGGAACTCTCCGCACCAACAATCTTTCCCGGTAACAAGATGGCGAGCTGCTGCAGATTGCGAGGAGCCTACTTCTCCAAATATCATCAATTTAAGGATTCTGAGATCCTTCAGGAAGCGATTCAGCATTCGTAAGAGGATTTTTGAAATACTGGTTAGATATGTACCAAATTAATAGCAATGGAAGGCTCCCAGAACAGGAACCTTCCTTTCAAAAGAGATGTTATTTTTCTTCAGCTGGTGCATAGTAGCATCGCTTTGGAGAATACACTTCCTCTTTCTGTTTCAATGCCTTTATGATCTTACTTACTTCTTTGCTATCGATTCCTGTTTTGGTTGCTATGTCTCCGGGTCTTACAGGTTTTCCAGCTTCCTTCATGGCAGCAAGTACTTTTTGTTCGTTGTCAGTCATTTTTATTCTTCCTTGTAAATGCTATACTGTTTACGGTACCGTTCAATTGCCAGAGACACTACGGGTGTTCCTGTGCTGGCACGGTACATGATCAAGATATCATATCCAAAATAAAAAGAGCTGCCCTAAAAGCAGCTTCAGTATGTTACCAGGTCACGGTGAGTAAATCCTTTTGAATAATCTAGATAATAACCTTCAACCGGATCAACCCTGAACACAATAGAATCAGGTGTTTCCGGCATGTCTTTCACGAAAGGATATTTTTCATACATCATCATTCCGAATTTTTCAATTTCGGCTTGTTCTGTTACCTGAGTGGCCTTCCCCTGCATCTGGATCCCTGTTATCGTCATAACATCCACATCATCCTCGTCTACGGTATATGCAACGTTTGGATTGTTCACTATGTCATCAACTTTGTGTGTCTGTTTTGAAGTGCCAAAATACACAACTGCCCCATCAGAAACATAGGCCATTGTGTGAACCATTGGCTTGCCTTCGGAATCCACGGTTCCAAGATTTAGCCAGTTATGTTCCTTGAGATAATGCTCAATTTTATTTTTGGTTTCATTGCTCATTGTAATACTCCTAAGATCAGTATAAATAACTCGTCGATCGTACTATAAATAGTTTTCAGTTAAACCATGGTGCATAGTGGTTTATATCAAATTTCAGCAACCTGATTAATTCTTCATGCACCATATGCATGGAGCTCTTCCTTTTATGGATCAGGCATGGTCATTCTGTTGAGTAAGGTTCTGATCTTTGTCTGGTTTCGGAGATATACTGATCAATATTCAACCGGAGTTAAGTCAAAGGATCTTGCTGTGATCAAACAAATACACATTTTGAGGGTACGATATCCATAAATATTCTGGGCGATCGTTTATTTTTCTGCTTCTTCTCTTTTTTGGAAAATTATATATTCTCAATGGACTCCTCAAAACACGTTTCCATTAACAAAATAAACAGGATATTCGAACATATTCCGGAACTCTACTTCGTAGTTTGCCACTGGTTTTCTATAATGTTGATGATCTCCACCGAAGCTTTTTTTTATGTCATACTTTATTATTTTGAAGACAATGTAATAAATATCTGTCTTTAATCAAGAATAGACTTTTTTCCCAGCAAACTTATATACACGTTTTTCATATCCAATTTAGGTTTTTAAGAGGAGATAGAATATGTTAATACGATCTGAAAATCCCTCCGATTATGCGGGAATATCAAAAGTAAATAATGAAGCCTTCGGAGAGCCGAATGAATGTGAATTGATTGCAAATCTTCGGAAGAATTCCCAGTTTATCAGTGACTTATCCCTGGTTGCTGAAAAGGATGGGGATATTGTAGGTCATATTCTGTTTTTTCCGATTTCCATTTCAACGCCATCCGGCAATGTAGATTCACTTTCTCTTGCACCGGTTTCAGTCCTGCCTCCGTATCAGAGACAGGGAATCGGGACATCCCTGATACGTACCGGTATAGATGTAGCGGAACAACTTGGATATACTTCAGTAATTGTGCTTGGTCATCCCGATTATTATCCTATGTTTGGTTTCAAGCCTGCAAGCCAGTGGGATATCCGTTGCCCCTACGATGCTCCTGATGAAGCATTTATGGCACTTGAACTGGTTGAAAGTTCACTTGATATTGGGGGAGGAATGGTCAAATATCCTTCAG
>JAIOTO010000102.1 GCA_021106765.1 Methanosarcinaceae archaeon | reverse complement strand
TTGTGGCAACCACGGATGGCAGCCTAACTGATAAGAAACTTGTTTCATTGGTCCTGAAATGTGGGGAACATGGTTTTGATGTAATGGCAGAACTTGACATGGCACATACCGCCACATTCGGAAATCCAGAACCTACACGGGTCAGTATTGGAACAAGGAACAATCCCGGAATTCTCATAAGTGGTCATGATCTAAAGGACCTGAAAGAACTATTGGATCAGACTGAGGGAACCGGTGTAGACATCTATACTCATGGTGAGATGCTGCCTGCAAATTCATATCCTGAATTTAAAAAATACGAACACCTGGTAGGCAACTACGGTGGTTCATGGTGGCGACAGAAGCAGGAATTCGAGAGTTTCAACGGACCAATATTACTGACTACCAACTGTATAGTCCCTCCAAAGAAGACCTACATTGACAGGTTATACACTACAGGATCCGTAGGTTATGACGGTGTCATGCACATCGTAGCTGAGGATGATAAGAAAGACTTCTCGGCCATCATCGAGCAGGCAAAGACCTGTGAACCTCCGGTTCAACTGGAAGAAGGTGCCATCATGACAGGTTTTGCTTATACCACCGTACTATCTGATGCAGACAGGTACGTTGATGCTGTCAAAACAGGCAAGATAAAGAAGTTCATTGTCATGGCAGGCTGTGATGGACGTCACAAGGACAGGCAGTACTACACCGATTTCGCAGAGGCATTGCCCAAAGATACTGTAATACTTACCGCCGGATGTGCAAAATATCGCTACAATAAACTTAACCTTGGGGACATCGATGGAATTCCAAGGGTAATGGATGCAGGACAGTGTAATGATTCATTTTCACTGATCATCATTGCACAGGGACTCATGGCAAGACTTGGATTTGAAGATGTTAACGATGCACCGATCTCATTCAATATTGCATGGTATGAACAAAAGGCAGTCATTGTTCTGCTTACCCTCCTGAGGCTTGGAATAAAGGATATTACCCTTGGCCCCACACTTCCGGCCTTTATCTCACCGAATGTCCTCAATATCCTGGTGGAGAGGTTCAATATAACACCGAACAGCACCATAGAAGAAGACATGGAGAGACTCTTAAAATAAACCCTTTAATATTATGGAGAAGTGTTGCGACATGATCGAGATGAAGAAAGTAATTTGCGTTCTATTGATCCTTGTAATGTTCTTTGTAGTTGCAGGGTGTGTGCAAGCAGATGATGCGGGTGAAGACGAACAGGATATAATAATTAAGGAACAGAATGAACTGGCTTCCCAAAGAGAATATACTGTCTCACAGGTCAATTCAGCCGTCGAGTTAATAGAGGTGGAAAAAGAGCAGGCTTTCCCGCAGTTCAGGGAGAAGGACAGTCAGTGGTTCCATGATGATTTCTACATCTTTGTCTGGAGAATCGATGGAATACGTATGGTATATCCGCCCAATGTCAGCATAGAAGGACAGGATATGAGCGAACTTGTGGACTTCAACGATAAACCCATAGGTAAGATCTTCATCGAGATTGCTCTTAGTGAAGAAGGAGAGGGCTGGATTGATTACTACTGGCCAAAACCCAATGAGACAGAACCCTCTAATAAATACACCTTCATCAAAGCGGCATCATTTGATAACCAGACCTACCTTGTGGGATCAGGGTTCTACGTTAATGATTAATCTATACCAAGACTCTTGAAAACGTTGATCACACCCGCTTTGGAAATATGTCCGTTGGAGATCTCATCCATCCGGCAGAAGTTTATAGAGATCTGGATGTAGATCACAGCTTTACACATGTAATAATCGATGCAGGGAAGTCTGTTGAACCTCACAGACACACCTGTGACTTCAACTCATGAAACATCCGGTCAAGAAAATGAATCCTGATAAAATTCAGTACATATCAATGGATATGTATCCTGCATTTAAAGGTGGAGCAAGGGAATATTTCCCAAATGCTAAAATCATTTATGATAAATTCCACATTGTCAAAATGATGAATGATGCGATTGATAAGGTTCGTAGGAAGGAATAATCAATCAAATAAAAATCTTGGTAAAACCAGATTCATGTGGTTGAAGAATCCTGAAAATCTATCTGATAGAGAAATCACTAAAATACAATCGATCAATGATCTGGATACTAAAACAGCTAAAGCCTATAAATTTAAACTTGGGCTTCAACGATTGTGGGATATCAAAAATATGCATGTGGCAAGAGAGTATCTTGATAAATGGAATTACTGGGGAACTCATAGCAACATTAAAGAGATCATTATATTGGCAAAGATGATAAAAAGAAATTCGTATGGAATTTTGGAATCAATTGAAGGAGATATCAGTAATGGGGTTGTCGAAGGATTGAACAACAAGATTAAGACAGCTTTCAAGAGATCATATGGATTGAAGACTGAAAAGTATAGGAATACGATAATATTCTTAATGGCGGGAAAATTGAAATTACCACACGATCTTAAAGAGAACCAAATTTTTCCATACGGTGGGGAATGGCAGAGTAATTAGTTTTGTCACACGATGTTACAGGAAGTTGTTTTCATTTCCTTATTTTGTTTCACTTCATGAAAATAGGAACGTTTTTTTACTTTGACTTTTAAAGTAGAATATAGGTTGGTACTCATAAGGAGGTCTTAAGATGAGTTGGTATAATCATAAATTATCTAGTGTGATTATTGTTGGTCTTATTTTAATAATAATGTCTGCAAATGTTGCGGCTGCCGAAGTAAATGTTATGCTATATAACGGCAATGCTGAAAGTTTTGCAGATGCTCCGGATGTAATTGCATATGCAAATACAGAACACGTTTCCTCACCTTCTGAGTTCAGAATTACAACCTCAGGAGCTACCTGGCCATCAGGACCCATTTGGCGATATAATCAATTCATAGCTTTGATGGATACTGATGGTTGGGTAGAGGCAAAAACAACTGTTGCAACCGATACTGTTGGCGTCCAGTTCTGGGGGGATACGAATGACGGATGGGCACGTGTCCTTATTGATGGATCGGAGGTCTGGACTGGAAGTGTTTACGGTTCCGATGTCATCTATTTGGAGATATCAGGCCTGGATAGCAGTACACATGTCATCCGGGTAGAGAACATGGGTATTAAAGGCATTGGCGGAGAGGATGATGTGACCATCAGGTTCTTTGGACTTGAAGGCGCAACGTCGACAACTGCAGTGCCTGCTACTGCAACAGGACCTGTTGCTTATTATCCATTTGATAATAACTACAAAGATTTTTCTGCATATACTAATCATGGAACTCCTAAAGGAAACATGGATTTCACTACTGGTGTGGTTGGAAATGCTGCAGCCAGTTTTGATGGCAAGAGTTACATAGAGGTTAAAGATAGCAATTCTCTTGATCTCACAGGTGATTTTACTTTCTCAGTGTGGCTCAACAAAGAAGATGCAGGTGTTGGCGGATGGGCTGTTGTTTTCTCAAAAGGGGATACTTCTTCTATATCTGCCAGTAGTAGTCCTTACGCACTTTTCCATGCCAACGGCATATATCCTGGTGTTCGGGTTGCTGGTCAGAGTATCTTATCAAATGCAAAAACAAATTTTGATGAGTGGTATTTTGTTACAGTTACAAAAGAAGGTACTGATCTAAAATTCTATATTGATGGAGAACTCAAGGACACAAAGAAATCAGCAGCTTCAATTCCAGCATCAAACACTAACCTTCTAATAGGTATTGATCCTCCTGGAGCGACTGAATATTTCAAAGGTGCAATGGATGATCTTCGAATTTATAATTATGCACTTTCCCAGGGTGAGATCAGAGCTCTCTATGGGGGAGAAACAGCTCCAATTACTGACGATTCTACACCACCATCCACAGTTGATTTCTCAGGTCTGATTTTTGAGTCCCGCAGCAGACCAGATGGAAGCAGTGTACAGATCCCATTGAAGCTTAGTGGAATCGATGAAAAAATCGGAAATATGGATATGACGTTGAGCTACAATTCTTCTGTCCTTGAAGCTACCGAAGTCATCAAAGGGGGCTTAACAACTAATTCCCTGTTCGATTACAATATTCTGGATGGGACCATAAAGATAAGCCTGGCTGATAAGGCAGGATTCAGTGGGGATGGTTCTATCGCCTACGTCAGGTTTGATGTAATTGGTGCTGAAGGTTCTTCCTCTCCTCTAGAGATAGATAGCTTGGCTGCTAACAGGGCAGATGACCTGTCAGTAATCAATATTCCTGATAAAGATGGTGTATTCAAGGTTGTGAGCAGGGAGGCAAGTCTGGGTGATGGAGATGGAGATGAGGAGTATACTGCCTTGGATGCTCTCTATGCACTTCAGATGGCTGTGGGAAAGATTCCTGAAGACATAAGCATGGATATGAATGGGGATGGGCAGATCTCATCCATAGATGCAAGGAAGATACTGAGAATGGCAGCTGGATTGGAAGAATTGTGATGGTGGCGTGGTATTGAAGATCAAAAATATATTGAGGGGTTAACGATGGATAAAGAATATTTGGTGAAATTTGGTGTACGCGCAGGTATTCTGCTTATCATAACTTTATTTGCAATTAGTTTTGTGACGGGGGTTGGAAACGCGGGTATTCACAATGAAGATACAGTGTTTAATAAAACCGATTGCCAAGTAACACTCCCATACGGATTTACAGACAATGGCAACGGTCGTGCGATATGGACTTATGGTGAAATGACTTCTGGCCAAGGAGATCTTGCAAAAGTACATCGACTGTACTGCTATTATGATGGACAAAATACAGGTGGAAAGGCTAGGTGCGAGTTGCATCTGTTTGAACTTCCCGAAGAAAGGGTGAAGGAATATTTTACACGCGGGAAAAGTGCTGAGTGTCGTAGTGTTACACCAGATTGGATGGGTGGTTGGAGTAGGATATTGGAAAGTACAGATGATAGATTTGTCATGTTGTGTGGGAGGCCGGGCCCAACGCCGGATGACCCCGATTTTCATGAAATAGTAGGAAATATTTATTACCGCAAAGCTATGATAAATATTTGTGTCGAGTCTCAGGGCAGTGAAGATATTGTAATGTCCGTTTTTGATGCACTGGAAAAAAATGCTAAAGCAGTTATAGATGGAAAAGAGTTCTCACCCATTGAAGTGTCTGACAACGCTCTAGATATTTTTGTTCAAACCAATCAGGAAATTTACAGTCGTGGCGATAGAGCCACCATAAGTGGCTATGTCCATGCCAACGAAGGTATGCCCGTCGAAAATGCAGAGGTCTCTATTCTGGTTTTGAACCCTGTCAATAAATCGTACACAGCAACCACAACAACGAATGGGGATGGATATTACGAGGTTTCGAATAGTTTTGGTGAGACGGCGATTAAGGGAGAATGGATGATCGTCATCATAGCCACAAAGGATGGATATCGTGAGGATTCTGCATGGTGGATTATGTACTGTGAGAGTAAAACCGGAGGGATACATTCAGAAAGGATGCGCTTGCAGGATGATTATCCAAACCTCACAAAAGGACATATACTCTTCTCAGAAGGAATGGTCACAAAACCGATTCCAAGGTTGATATCTGGGTCAATTTCAAAAAAACCTGACTATGGGCATGTGGGCATATATATCGGTGACTTCGAGGCCAATAAAAGTTACACTGTATTGGACAAAGCACAACTCCCTCTTAAGGTATTCAGAAACGGCGAGGCTATTAGTCTAACCAAAGTGGGTGATACCATAGAACCTGGGGACTGGATTATCGGTTGTGTTGTAGAGGCTCGAGGGAAAGGCATAGTTTTCAATACGGTGGATGGAATGCTGGATGAAGCCAGAAGAACCATGGGAAAGGTTTGGGATGATCCTGAGTTTGCTTGGAAGACAACAAATCCTCCACCCGATAAGGATGATGTGGATAAAATCGTCAAATTTTCATTGGAAAAGATCGACCTCACTCAGCAAGGTAAAGCAAAGTATATGTTTGGACAGGAAGGATCGGAACTAGGAGGGATTGAATGGTGGGATTGTGTCAGCCTTGGTATAGCAGCCTATGAGGAAGCTGGAATCTTTCCAACTCCACTCCGCCTAGATGACTGGGTTTCCGTTCAGCCACAAGAGCTATATGATTTTATGGGCAAGCCAGCGCCTCGGTCCATACAAAAGGCATTTAATATTATAGTGGAAAGCCCTGTAAATCTACATCTTTATGATAGCCAGAACCGACATGTTGGTTTTACTCCCAGCGGAGCATTCGAGAGGGACATACCAAATGCGTATTACTATCTGGAGGTGGAACAGGATCCTCAAGCTATTTTTGTTCAAAATGCTGATGAAGAGTACACACTGGTTATCCAAGCTGTGGATAGCGGCAGTTTCAATCTTAAAATCCAGGATCTTAATGTGTCCCGCTCTGATAGCCTGACAAAGGTCGAGTTTCTAGACGTCTCAATCACAGAGAGTACAATTGCAACAATCCCTCTGGGTGCTGATCATAAGGACTACCATATGAGCATTGATCAGGATGGCGATGG
>JAIOTO010000092.1 GCA_021106765.1 Methanosarcinaceae archaeon | reverse complement strand
CTCATTATTGTTCCTCATATGTTTGTTGGGATCCAAAGTATAATGAGTGTTATTCTTTGCTATCCTCTTTGTAGGTAATGTTCCTGATCTTCCAGTCATCAATCTTATTAAGCTGGCTGGAAAGTCTCGTTATATCTGCATCATCGCCGTTCCAGTATACGTCGACGTTGACATCCTCCCCACTTTCCAGGGCAACTGTAATGGATTCTGCAAGATGGAATAGGGCCTTCTTATTGTGGAATGGGATATGGAATGTTGCACGATATGCATCCATGTATCTGGCATATGTCACCAGGGTGTACCCCTGTTTCTCATAGTCTGTGATCTCCTCAAAATCACAAATAATATCAGTCTCATGAACTGCAGACTTGTCGATATTCGATATGTCAATCAGGACATATCCGATTATCACATCCGGGGTATGTTGGCCAAACCATACCGATATCTTCCCGTAAGTGCATAATATGTTCACATCATCTCGTCCCATCTCAAAGGATGAAATGGCTTGACGAGACGGTGTGTTCTTTTGTTCACGATCGATGGTCTGCATTGGTCACACACAACGATTACTTGTTTGATACAAGTGCTGTGATCAGGTCTCTGTCCTTCCTGAGTGTCTTAAGCTTATTAGCAGGTCCGATGACCGTGAGTCGGGTACGAATCCCTTTTTTGAATAGTTTTCCAAGTATCGAATTATCAGACTTGGTTGGATAACTCTCCATCTCGATACCCGAGAAGTCCTCCGGATCAATATTTGTCATCGTCATCTCAATGAGATCCGCTTGTTCTTGCGGTGTCAATCCTTTCTCAAGTACAAGTATCTTTCCGCGCTTCACCTCGTCTATTATGAACCTGATCTTCTCCACAGGTGCCATCATTGATAGTTTATCTTCGGATAGTAGGTCCATCTGAGTTCCTTGCATCACAATCACCCAAATCTCTTTGAGATCTGCTCATAGAGCGTATCGATGTTCTTGCCTTCCAGTGCAGATATTGAGACCATGGGGTGCTGTGGGAATGCTTCGCGGATGGTCGAAGGCGACGATTCCGGCAGATCGATCTTGTTTGCCACAATAAGCAGCGGCAGGTCACGAGCCTCCATATTTCCGATGACAGTAACATTTACCTGGGTATAGGGGTCTTCGGTCGCATCCATCACAAGGATCACTCCATCAAGGTTATCCAACCATTTGACGGCTTCGATGACACCTTCGGTCGCTTCCTTTGCTCTTCGTTTAGCCTCAGCCTCTGTCATTCCTTGTCCCATAAAATCATGGAAATCGATCTTTGTCGCAAGACCTGGTGTATCGACTATATCCAGAGACAATGAGTTCCCGTTCGCCCGTATATTCACACCCTCGCGACGCCTGGCACGGCGGGTCTCGTGTGCGATATTTGACACTGAACCCATAGCATCCCCAGTCCAGTCTCTCAATATCCGGTTCGCAAGGGTAGTCTTGCCAGCGTTCGGCGGACCGTAAATACCGATCCTTGCATTCTCTTTGTTGAACAGTTTCTTGAGGAATCCTGATAAGTTCCTTCTCAGTGATTTCATTATGCCCATTTCTTTTCTCCATCCGTGGGATTATTTAGCTAATATCCTATTGGTATTGTTAATGCTATTTGTACTTTAAACGATCGATCGTTCAGGGCAATCATTCACCAATGGTCTAACACGGATCATTTGTCCCCTTCCATAATTGCAATAGTCAGATTGATAGCACTCTCGGCGATGTTCACTCCATAGTCCGCAGTCCGATCGATACTGTCTGCGACAGAACCAAGAGCTACGGCCGCTTCAACAGAATCTATGGTGAGAAGCTCTGCGTTGAGGACATTGATCTGTATTCTCATATCATCGATACTGTCAATTATCCGGTTCGCCAGTTCCACATCCCGACCATACAGGGCATCTATACCACCCTCTACTATTTTTCGTGAGCTCTGGCTTGCAGTCGTTATAAGTTCCATTATTGGGTCTGGTATGGAGTAGTCCAGTGTCTGTGCTACAGTTGCGATCCTTAATGCGTGATCTGCTATCCGTTCCAGAGACGTGGCCACCATCCTCAGGTCATAATATTCGTCAATGTTCATTTTGGATGTGTCAATCAATCTGGCACCACGCAGAACCGACCGGAATTGTTTTGATATTAGTAGAAAGAGGCGATCTACCTCATCATCCCGCTGTATCACATCCATTGCCAGGTCCGTCTCGCCGCTCTTAAGGGCCTGCATAGCTTCTTCGTGCATGGAGTTCGATATCAGGAACATTCTCCGGACGCTCTTCTTTATAGAAACCTCGTCCCGGTTCAACAGGTCCTGTATCAGTACATTCCTTGCATTCTCCTCGATGATCTCCGGACCGATCAGTTTGTGACACACATTCCGTATCACTTTCTTTTGTTCGGCCAGTATCCTTTCACCGGTCAGTTCGATGATGTCATACCCTGCGATATACGCCGCTATCAGATTGCGTGTTAGTGCATCTCCCATACATCCGGTGACATCCATCCTTTTTCTTTTGGATTGTGTGGACGTGTCCATTGTAGCTATTGTGAGGGTTCCATCGGGTTTTGCGTGTATGGCCACTCTGGATCCGGTTTGTATACCAACCCTGTCTGCCCATTGTTTCGGCAGTGATATTATATATGTCGAACCACCGGTCTTCTGGACTTTTCGTGTTTCTATTGGGATCCCTCTCCTGACAGTCAATTCTATATGTGAATATATAGATGTGATCTTAATATATACATCCATCGCGACAACCGATAAAAGGTATCTCGGCATATCCGACAATATTCGGCATCATTCGTGTTCCTGAAACCCGTATTTTCCTATCAGGGGGACAAATACAACTTCTCCTTCAGCTTCTTTGTGCACGGAGCCATCAAGCTCCTTCCTGACTATATACAGGCGCTGTGTAAAGTTTCCCACAGGAATGGTCATTATCCCTCCGTTGGATAACTGCTGTATAAGTGGGTTCGGGATAGAGGGTGCTGCAGACGTGACGTTTATGCGGTCATACGGAGCATGGTCCAATGAGCCACCTGATCCGTCATCCCGTATGATGGTAACGTTCTCATATCCCGCAGCTTCAATATTCTTTTTTGCAAGATCTGCAAGTTGTTGAATTCTCTCTATGCTGTATATGTGTCCTTCTTTGCCGACAAGTTCTGCCATGATGGCGGCGTTGTATCCGGAACCGGTCCCTATTTCCAGTACTTTCTGTCCGACTCTCAGATCCAGCCGGTCACACATAATAGCGACCATATGTGGGGCCGAAATAGTCTGGCCATGTCCGATCGGTAATGGGGTGTCCGTATATGCAGAGGCGATGACGTCCTCCGGTACGAACAGGTGTCGCGGAACGCGCATCATCGCATCAAGTACAGATTGCCGAATTCCGAGACTCCGAAGTGAATTTATCAATAGTTTGTGCTGTATTTCTCGCTCCATGCAGTTCGTCCTTCTCCCCATCCTGTGGTACGGGCTGATTCTGCATAGATACGCTTAATATATTTGGCAGCTACCCTGTCCCCGCGTCTGGACGCAAAATTCCCATCTCTTATCTTGATCCGGGAGATGGTAAATTTTTTTCGTCCTGTCGTTTCGGTCTCCCCGATCACAAATTCATAGTCGCCAGGCACGGTCATGTTCACCGATGTGGTCTTTGAATCTGAGCGTATGGCGATCTTGACGACAACTTCATCGGTCGCTCGTCCCCATATTGTAGTTATAGTATCAGCGGTTGCAAATTCCACACGTTTATCCTGTGCTTCAATGGATGTGACGATGATCGGATAGACGTCATCCATCTCCTCATCGTCCACGATGATCTCTTCCTCGACATGGATCATATCCTTGCGGCCCACGTTGGTATGCCGGGTGAACGATTCGTCTTCTTTGCTGATCACTACATTGACCCGAACGACCGTTTCTTTCCGGGTCTCTGCAGGATGTACATCGCCACATTCCTGACATCTGACCGTTGGGTTCTGACCTGTTCTCAACACTTCATGCCACACAGGTTCCTCTGGTGAGCATGATGGACAAACTGTCTCAATTTCCTGTTCCATAGATATCCCATTTCGTATATTTGTAAGAATGTCCGTATATATCTGACCGTTGTCCTTCATGAAATAGCAGCATGTGCGGCAATGAACTCCCGCATAAGTTTAGTACCAAGTATGGCGGTCTGTCCCCCATCGTATTCAGGGGTAATTTCCACTACGTCAAATCCCATGGACAGTGGGGCAAGACGACGTACCATATCTCTGACCTGAATAGACGTTAATCCAAAGGGTTCGGGTGTCCCGACCGCTGGTGCATATGCCGGGTCGAACACGTCCATATCGAGTGAAAGATAAATTCGGGAACAGTCCAGCTGGTCGAGGACCTCCGAAAGCAGCTCGTCAGTTCCCATCTCGAGCACATCCTCTGGCGTGTAGTATCGGATGTCGTTCTTTGCTGCGAACTCCCACTCTTCCTTAGGTCCGCTACGAATGCCTATTGAAACATAGTTATCTGTGATGGTATCGATGATGTGTCGTGAAACGCACGCATGATTGTACTTCAATCCGCCGAACTCATTGCGCAGGTCGAAATGGGCATCCAGTACGACCACTCCAAAATCCTCACCTGCGTGTTCTGCACATGCTTTCACACATGGATAACTGAGGGAATGTTCGCCTCCTAACATAAGAGGGACCTTGTCCGCTTCCACAATAGGGATCACCTCATAATACAGGTCTCTCAATGTATCATTGACCGAGGCATAGACCTCAAGGTTACCGGCATCGTGTATCGGCAGATCTGCAAGATCTATGTCAAAATAGGGATTATAACTCTCAAAGTTCTCCGAGACCTGACGCATGGCATTCGGTCCCGATCTGCTCCCTGGCCTGTATGATGATGTCCCATCGAACGGCACTCCAAATATGACATATCGTGCACTCCCATAGTCCGATAGGGCATCCATCATTATAGGCTGATAGAACATGATAGGCGATTGGTCCTTACCTGAGGTCGATCTTCACCTGATCCATGGCAGTGATGTACGTGATGTTCCCGCCTTCCACGATCCTGTCCTTGTATTCGTTAGGGATCTTGAGCTCGAACGTTGAGTAGTCTTCCATATCCATAAGCTGTGCAATATCACCCGCAATGGATAGGACCTGTGCGCTCTTGCGCTCGACAATAGGTACGTAGGTCTTTGAGGAGACTGAGCTCACAATGGAGCGCTTCTGGTTGTCGAAGATGCCAACGGCATCGATCCTTGCTTTTGCAGAGCCGTGTTTTCCGGGTTTGGATTTTGATATGCCCTTGATCACACATGGCTCATCATCTATCACGACATATTTTCCTTCTTTAAGTTCCTTAACTGTGACCTGCTGTTTCATATGAAATACCTCTATCAGTTGATAAAATTATTAATGCTTATAAGAGTTGTACTATATACCAAGATAATGAGGTAATACGATGATATTATATGTAAGTTTGGATGTGTCATTTTCATCCTGAACCGCGCGATCAAACGATATATCTGCTGGGGCTCATATCTGCAGTTCGTCATTCAGTATCCGTGAACTCAATAGCAATGCTGTTCTCCGGTATAGGTTCACACCTTGCCTTAACTTTCGTAACTGCTGCGGATGTGGAAGATGTCAAAAATGATCTGGTCGATGCGTGTCCTTTTTTGATCGTAACCGGACTATCTATCGTCCCCATGCTTGTTTCCATGTCCACCGTTACGTCCTCAGGTACATGTATGGGGATCCCATCTTCGCTTTGTATGGTCACTGTTATCACTGATCTGGACCTGCCATCGGCAGGAGTCATCGTTGGATCTGCAGACAGTTCCATTTTGAGCTGTGGCATCTTTTGCAGATCACAGTGAACTGAAGTTGCCTTCTCATCCTTGACCAATGCACCTTTCTTGCACTCAATATATCCGAATTTCCGAAACGTTACCAAATGCTCTGCGGCAGGTACGCCATCCATCTCTGCAGGAGATGGTGCAATGTACGCCCCGTCAAGATATACCCGGGCTGATTCCGGGTCAGAGGTTGCGTGAATGGACCCGGTCCCTTCTTCCCTTGCCTTTTTCTTACGGCTTTTCCTTGATACCTTCAGTATCCCAAAAGCAACAGCTACTGCCAATGCGGCTGCCAGAACCAATCCCCATAGGTCCAGACCTTCATCCTCGCCGTCCGTGACCTCTTCAAGGATAAGCTCCTGGCTGACCTCTTCTGACCAGAGTCCACTATCATCCTGCACTGCGAATCTGTACGTTCCTCCCGACAGGTCCCGGAGATCTGCAACTTCTGTATATGAACTGCCTTCCCTGGTCAGGGTGGTTCCGTCAGGGAACGTCCAGCGGCATAGTACTACTTCGCCGTCGATGTCGGTGCCGTACCCTTTGAATGTTACACTTTCCCCCTCTCCTGCCGGGTTCGGATAGATCTTCATGTGTGCTGTTGGTGGGATCCCGTTCACAGCTGGTACATTTTCATCAGATGGTACGGGTTCAGCCTGTGGGTATTCAACCCATAGGTATCCTTTCCCATCCCCGTTACCACTTGCAACTGATATTGTCCACTCATTGCCCTTTTCCAGATCTTCATCCGAAATATCATAGCTCAATGTAAGCAACTTACCCGATCCACCCCAGGCTTCTTTCTTCATCTCACCGGTCTGGACGAACTCCAGTCTCAGACACAGTTCCTGGGTGTCCCCGCCCACCTGTGTCTCCGCATAGATCTTACCTTCAGTATCTACTGTGAACGTGATGATGTGTGGATTGTTCGGACCTACGGCGATATCCTGTTCAAGTTCTGCTGCCTCCGTGTTAGAGGACAGTACTGCAAGGATCATCACTGTGATAAGCAAATAACGCACCTTCCCCTGCATCAACTTCATGTCCCCTCCATTATCATGAACTGATCACCATCCTGTCTGGTTCATTCCAGCCCTTTCCAGCAGTGCGGGTCATGTGCGAACAGGTTCCCTGTCCATGCAAATGCTGCTGCCCGGCAACCACCCTGGCAGTGGTCAGGGACATAACCGCAACCGTTACACTCTCCTTCCAACCTGTCACCTGTCAGGTTCCGGAATACATTAAAGATCTCCGAATCTTCCCAGATATCTTTCAAACTGCGGTCCCGAAGGTTTCCGGCAACAAAATCCTGCAGGAAGGGGCACGCCAGCACATCACCTGTGGGAGTGAACACCACTTCGGACACTCCGGCTGAACAGCCCACCGGTGTCGCATATCCGTGTGTACCATCACATGGACCGAGCAGCCACGGGAACAGACCATCGATCTGCAGATCGAGAACTCCCTCATATTCCTGTTTTTTTTCCAGCATGATCCCTGCAAGGGCACGGATCTCCTGCTGGCTTATCGCCAGTTCTTCAATGTTCTCCTTTCCCTTGCCGACCGGAATGAACGGAGATGCCTTAAACGCTGACACTCCGCAATCGATCGCCAGGTCAAGCAGTTCTTCAAGTTCGTCGATGTTATATCTTGTGACGGCTGTACTCATCATGGTCCAGTAACCTGCATCGGAGAAAGATTTGAGGGCTGAGGTGGCTTTCTTGAAGGACCGTTCACTACCCCTGAATGCATTGTGGGTTGATTCCAGCCCGTCCACGCTTACCTGTACAGAGCATACGTTTGTATCTCCCAGTCGGTCGATCAGTTGGTCGTTGACCAGCATCCCGTTGGTGGAGAGCTTGATCCCGAGATCGAAACCTGTGGCATAGTCCAGGATGTCCATGAAATCCTTCCTGGCCAGAGGTTCTCCTCCGCCAAACGTGATCTTAAAGACCTTCAGTTCAGCCAGATGTTCGATGGTCCTTTTTACCTCATTCAGTGACATCTCGTCCTTATCCTGCACTCCCGCGTCAATGAGGCAGTGTTTGCATCCAAGATTGCATTTACGGGTTATCTCCCACAGCACAGAGAGCGGAGCGGAGAGTATGCTGTTATTACTGCTGTTATTACTGCTGTTACTTTTAGCCTGGCAACCTGCAGGTGGATGCATGGAACAGGCGGTACCGCCCCCCTGGTGCGCGGAGTCATGTCGTTGATGAACCCAATTGATCGCACAGTATCCTTCAAAGACATTCATTGCCTCATGGATGCACTGGTACGCCTGGTCATGTGACAGTGATAATTCATCCCGGATCCGCCCAGTTATATCCCTGAGCGAAAAATTACCATTGCAGTGCTCAAGGATGCGTATCTCTATATTGCTCAATGGGATCTCATTAAAAAGATAGGGATTGAACAGAAAACCTCCCACGCTTTCCCTTCGAAACGTTATAAATGAAAAAAGGGAGGGGATGGAATCCTCATTCCGTGGGATCCTTTCCTTCTCCAGAGAATGTTCCATGTCCTTATTTCTCCAGCCTCATACGCTTCTCCAGTTGCGCGAGAGGTTTTCGGTACTGCTCACGGACCCTCCTCGGATCGATGGTCATCATGGGTCCTGCTGCACACCTGTCAATATGTATATTGGGACCTGCAGCGCACATAGGCGAGTCAGGAAGACCTGTCTTACAGACTACCATCAATTCAGGAAGACCTGATGTGCACTGTATCACCGAACCCGGAAGGCCTGTCCTGCAGACGTATGAATCTGGAATACCTGACCTGCAAAGGATCTGAACAGGCGAATCAGGAAGTCCTGTTCTGCAGTGAAGCTGGAACCTCGCAGGGCATGCATCAGCAGTACTTGATCCCAGCAATTCGAAACAATCCCTGTCATGCAACACCCAGTTAGCAGCAAAGAGATCATCCATTGTACCTGATGCAATGAGGTCATTGTACAGGTCGTCATATGCATCAAGACCTGCCTGATATGCTTCCTGGAGGGACTTACATTCCAGCAGGGCGTAGTTCGCTGCGTTAGCAGCCTCCCCAAACCGATCCTGATAACCCGTCACAAACGCGTGGTTCTCGTCATAGCCAAGGTAGCTGGTAGCACCATTAGCTATTGCCAGGGGGCCGAGTCCTGAAGCTGATTGGCATGATACTGTACTGATGATCCGGTTTGCCAATAGGCCAACGTTCATACTGTCAATGGCGGCTTCGAGGGAATCTGCGTCCTGTCCCCAGAGGGTGAATGAGCCACCGTGGTCATAATGTATGATGAGATTGGGTTTGATATCATTGATCTTATCTTCAACATTGTCACGACTCGCATCATTCATTGCCAGATCTGTGACATCCCAGCCAAGGTCCAATGCTCTCTGCTTGACAAGCCCTGCCCAGTTGTACGAACCAAGCTCTGTGTAGGCATCACCGGTTACCTTCGGGCGGATCAACAACAGTTTCTTGTTCCTTATAAGGTGGAACATCCTTTGGATCGATATGTCACTGATCTGATCATAGATCGTTCTATCGATCTTTGATACCGTTTTATCGGATTTTGCTTCCATCGGGATCATCTCCTCCTCTTTGCCAGTTCCATTCGTCCTCTCTCCAGCGTTTTGGAGACCATTCTGCCGATCTCGGTATCATCTTCCACTTCACTGAGCAGTTGTTCCGGTGTGTATGACTCTGTTCCGACCACCAGATACGGCTCGGCGCGTTTCTCAGGAGATAAACTGTCCTTCCACGTCCTGACATCATCGAGTGCGAGCTGCCTTTTTATGTTAGCTTCATTTGTGCATTGTTCCTTATACTTCTGCCTGTTCTCTTCGATTTTTTTCCTGATACTTTTATCTGCCATGTTTTCCTCCCCTTTTGGTATAACAATTATAAATTCTTCTGTTCTGCCTGCCCGATATCGCACCTTGTCTTCCGTGGTAATGATGATGCTTCCATCCGGGGTCTTGACCCGCAGATAGATGTCAGGTTCCTTATCCTGATACGCATCCTGAAAATCTTCACCACTGTATCGGATCTCGAAGGATCCGTCCCAGTCTGTGATGGCTGTTCCCAACCTATCATCATAGAAAAGGTCCTTGTCAAGAGCCTCGATCCTCAGCTCAGCTATCCCCTCCTTCCTCTCCGGGCCTAACACTTTTCCAAATATCTTGAAGTCCTTTGGTCTCTTAATTTAATCGCCCCCTGTGTAAACCACTCCTGCCCCCGATCGTCCCAGCAGGTCTGGCACACATTGTAATTTCCAACACATGTTGTCAGATATACATTATAATTATGAGTTTGTTCTCTTATTAACACATTTTGGTCATTGCTGTGTCATACTAACCCTCATCCTCTTGTTTCCAGTTCAAGCAGCCGTGTTTTGAGTTCAATCCCTCCCGCATATCCACCTAGGCCGGACCTTGCGACCACTCGATGACAGGGGATTACGATGGGGTATGGGTTTTTAGCAAGTGCCTGGCCCACTGCCCGGGTTGCTTTGGGTCTGCCCACACGTCCGGCAAGCTCGGAATAGGTGATCGTCTGTCCGTAAGGGATCCTGCGCGTCTGCTGGAGGACCTCCTGTTCAAATTCGGTCAGAGGGGAGAGGTCCAGTGAATACCGGAAAAAATCCACATCATCTCCCTTCAGGTATTGCAGGATGTCCTGACACAGTTGCCGGGCATCTATTCCTTCCATTCTCCGAACACCTCTTCTTCAAGTTCCTTCCGTTTGCAGCGGGATCGCCTCCAACCAATCCCAAGATATCCAAGGATCGCCAGGCCAATGACCAGAGCTATGATCAGGTAAGGGAGTGTTGATCTCAGCAGCAGGGGATTGAGGTTCTCCCGCGCTTCGTAGGTGGGATACATGATATCTCGTTTATCGGTGCTGTGTGCCAGTCCCAGGGCGTGGCCCAGTTCATGTTTTGCCACCTCCTGCATGTTTGTATCCCCATATTGCTGCCAGGAATAACCCTGATAGTTGCCCACCTCAAGGATGATGCTGGCATGAGTGTAACGATCTCCATTTTGTTGGTATATGCAGTATCCTGCAACTCCTTCAGGTGCCCCTGCTACAGTTTCCAGATTCTCTACCCACACGATCGTAATATCTGCATCCGTTCGGTCCACTTCCTGGAATTGTGGGACATAGTTGAGGTGTCCATTACCACCTGCTTCCCAGTATTCCAGTGAGGCGTCGATCTGGGCACGATATGTAGGGCTGTAGTGGGGCGGTATGTTCTCCTCCTCAATGTATACGGTAATAGGGGAGTGATCCCACGGCATATCAAGCAGTTTCGGATATATCTCATCAGTCGCGGTCGTCACAGGTGTATATGCAAGGAACGTCAGTACCAGCAGGACTACGATCTTTGCCTTCAATTTGGCCATGATCATCTAGCACTATATTGTCCGGGGAGATATAATATATGTCTGGTAAGAAAATTTGATATACTATCGCACGTTTTTTCATGCATGATAAATATGGATACGAAGACCATCTTTATGCTGCTCGTTCTGACGATCGTGTTGTCGTTGTCAGGGTGTACCGGTGTTTCGCAGGACAGTTCCCCGATCCCCCGTACATTTGAGAATGTCACGGACGTTGTGGACGGGGACACATTCACACTCGATTCAGGAGAACGGGTCCGGCTAATTGGCGTGGATACTCCTGAGGTGGGCGAGGAATATTATGCAGAAGCCACAGAACACCTGACCGCTCTTATACTGAATAAGCAGGTAGAACTTGAGGGTGATGTCAGTAACAGGGGTCACTACGGTCGTCTGCTCAGGTATGTGTGGATCGATGGTATGATGGTGAACGAAGAACTTGTACGCTCGGGTCTTGCAGAGTCGAAACACTATTCTCCGGATACGAAGTATCAGGATATTCTCGATGAGGCAGAGGCCAAGGCCCGGGATTCCAGGCTTGGCATATGGTCAGACACGGTCAGTTTTGATGATATTGATCCCGGGGATATTGTACATTATCGTGATGCTATGCAGTATGTTGGAGAGATACGGACCGTGGAAGGGCGGATCGTACAGACGTACCGGAATGAGGACGCTGGCATCATTTTCCTGAACTTCCATGATCCATACAAAGGATACTTCACGGTGGTGATCTGGTCGGATGATTGGGACAGGTTCCCGGATGACTGTGAGGACTACTATTATGGAAAGGACGTTCTGGTGACAGGTAAGATCATTGAATACAAAGATGCTCCGGAGATCGAGGTATCTGATCCTTCCCAGATCGAGGTCCAGGCATGATATTACTTTCAGATAAAGATGCATAAGCTATTAATGGATGAATATGAAATCATCTCTCATGCAAAAGCGGATCGCAGTGGTCTTCGATAGTGCAGGTACTCTCCTACATATGTACCGGGTCGCAAAGGAGGCGGATAGTGGTCAGATCATTGAGAACATTGAGAGTACGTTCCTTGTAGCAAAGCAGCGCGGTCGTGCCCTGGTTGTATTACATACTGATAATGGTACCATTCTGAGTGCTGATCCCGATATGAGTGTCATCGATTTCATCGATGAGAACAATGTTAGTGTTGGTATTAGTTGTTCCAATGGACAGATAACGGCAGATCAGGCATATGAGGTTATCAAGGGAAGCAATGTGAGCATGGGGGATGTTCGTGACGTGCTGTGCTGGGTGCGGCGTCGCTGTCCTAACATCTTCTACATTGCATCAGGTTTTATTGTTGATGTGGTCAACAACGATGTGCCATATGTGTTGAGCACTGGGGGCAGGTTGTATGGGAATACAAAAAGAACGGTCCAGGAGCTAAAGGAAAGAGGGGTTGATACCTATATTGCATCCGGGGACAGCATACAGAACCTCAAACGTCTTGTACAGTGTATCGATATTCCTGTAGAAGATGTCTATGAAATAGCCAATACTCATGAAAAGGAGCGGATCGTGCAACAGCTCAAGGAAAGTTATGATACGGTCCTGATGGTTGGAGATGGTATGAACGACATCCTTGCCCTGAGGGCTGCCGATGTGGGTGTAGTAACAGTCCAGCAGGGCGATGACAGGCCCGTGGAGTTGAAAAAGGCTGCTGATGTGTTGATAGATGATATCATCAACGTTGTCGATGTGGTTGACGAACTGATCGCCAAAAATGGCAAATCAGCTACATAAGGCATTTTTGGGAAGTTAACAGTGATAAAATAATGCGTTATGTTTATGTAGTGTCTGAATAATGCAAATGCAAATAAAAAACCGTGAAGTAAACTAATCTATCAACGATCTGTAAAAAGGAAGTTCGTATGATCAATTTGGAGGAAAGCTAAATGTCATTATTCGTCGAAGTGAAGGATCTTACCATTGCTTATGGTGGAACCAAGGTCCTGAAGAACATCAATCTCAACATCAATGAAGGGGAAGTTGTAGGAATACTTGGAAGAAGTGGATCTGGCAAGACGGTTCTGATGCACGCACTGCGTGGAGCTGAGGAGTATGAAGATATCTCGGGTTCGATCATCTATCATCTGGCACGCTGTGGTAATTGTGGACATATAGAGCCTCCGAGTATGAACGGTAAGGGATGTAGTCATTGCGGAAAGGGAACACTGGAGCCATTCGAGGCGGATTTTGTATCACTTGGAATACATAATAAGGATCGCAGGAACATTGGCAAGAGAGTTGCCATCATGCTGCAACGTACTTTTGCTCTGTATGGTGATGATCGTGTCATTACCAATGTGGTCAATTCTCTTATAGAGATCGGACACAGTAGCTCGAATGCTATGGATAGGGCCATGGAACTTCTGGAGCAGGTCCGTATGTCACACAGGATCATGCATGTGGCACGTGATCTTAGTGGTGGTGAGAAGCAGAGGGTTGTCCTCGCACGTCAACTTGTTAGGGATCCCATGCTGTTGCTTGCAGATGAGCCCACAGGTACGCTGGACCCGCGTACAGCCGATATCGTACATGATGTTATAGCGAAAGCGATCAAAGATTTCAATATGACCATGGTGATAACATCCCACTGGTCTGAGGTCATTAAGGATCTGGCTGACAAGGCGATCATCCTGGAGGAGGGCGAGATCGTGAATGAAGGTGACCCCACTGAGGTCGCAGAAGAGTTCATGAAACTTGTTTCACATGTTGAGAAGAATTGTGATGTAGTGCTGGGTGATCCTCTCATCAAGGTCAAGAATCTTACAAAGAAATATATTTCGGTGTCCAGGGGTGTCATATATGCTGTGGACGATGTCTCCTTCGATGTGAAGGAAGGTGAAATATTTGGTCTTGCGGGCACCAGTGGTGCGGGTAAGACCACAACATCCGAGATCCTTATGGCCAATGTACAGCCCACCAAAGGTGATATCCACGTGCGTGTTGGCGACGAATGGGTGGATATGACTGTGCCCGGGCCAGATAATAGGGGACGTGCCACCAAATATATGGGAATCCTTCATCAGGAGTATGGTTTGTATCCTCACCGGACGATCATCGATAATCTTACGGAATCCATTGGTATCGATCTTCCATATGAACTGGCAACCGGCAAAGCTATCAAGACTCTGATCACCACAGGTTTCTCTGAAAGTAAGGCAAATTCCATTCTGGGTAAGATGATGGATGAGATCAGTGAAGGTGAGCGACATCGTGTTGCTCTGGCGCAGATCCTGATGAAAGAACCAAGCATCATTGTCATGGACGAGCCCACAGGGACCATGGATCCGATCACAAAGGTAGAGGTCACAAGATCGATCCTCAAGGCCAGGGATGAAATGGGTGATACGTTCATCATCGTTTCCCATGACATGGACTTTTTACTAGAGGTGTGTGACCGTGTGGCCTTGATGAGGAATGGAAAGATCGTTGCGGTAGGTGAGCCGGAGAAGGTCATTGTCCAACTGACCGAAGAGGAACGTATCCAAGCTGCTCAGGAATGAGTTTATTAATATTGGTCCCATAGTGTTACGCAATGCAGGAGGCTACCGAGACGGCTGAAGAGATACATGTTCAGATCAATGGGCAATCGGTTACATTGCCAGAAGGCACTTCCATCAGGGATGCCATTGATATTTCCAATGCTCCGTATCAGGATGGCACCGCGATCGGAGTTATCAGGAATGTCGAAAGCCGTAAGGCTGATGTGATCAAGGGATACACGGTACACACGTCTCAGGGTGATCTGAAGATCGAGCTGTATGATGATACATCAGATTCTATCCGACGATGGTCTGAACATTTCAGGGATTATGGGGACACACCTGTACGTTGGACCGATAATAATGCCGTAGCGTTTGGACCAATGGAGACCGATGTAGTTCCTGTTAGAGGCGCTGTTGATCTTGGGATATATGAGGTGCTGTTCGGTGCCGGCGGTTTTGATCCAAAGAATACTCATTTGATATTTTCATTGATTTCCCATTCGTCTGAATATGGGGCGCCTGCTGAGGGTCCGTTCGGATCTGTCGTGAGCGGACGAGGCGTGCTGAACCGGCTGGGACGAGGAGATCGTATCCTTGCAATCGAGCCGGTAATTGAGTGGGAAGAGACCGGTGAACACATTTTCATAACCGATCTCGATACAGTACTTGAGGCAGATTGCAGCATATTTACTTATGTGGATGTGGAAATGGATCCTCTGGCCCCGGAGGGCGCGGAACATTTCTTCGCACTGGTGCGGGACGGTACATTCGACATTGATCTTGTGTCGAGTTCCTTTATCGCAGATAGTTCGTTGCATGGCGAGATGTGCACATACGAGAATTTTGAACCACGGGATACGGGTACTGTATGGGTCAGGACCGTGGGATACGGTACGGGCAAGGCATTCATTGCGCGTGATGATCGTACGGCCAGTATCATGCATTCTGTGGTCGGTCGTGTTTCTGATGGAATGGAACTTATCAGGATGGCCGAGTCGGGTTATTCGATCACTATCAGGACCACGCCACAGCAGGTCATGGTCCTTGGAATGGGGTTCCGGGAGGCAAGTGAGCGTTTATCGTCCCTTGGTGTGGAGCTTGTAAGGGACGGGTATGTTGAGGACGATGCTGTTATCGTACAGCAGACCCCGAACAATACACTGGATATATTAAGGGGGAAGAAGGTTACGGCTCAGGGGGTGCCCGGGTCAAAGCTGGTAAAGATACAGCTTTATGATGATCGTGCTCCGAAGACCCTGGATTTCTTCAGACATGCCATTGGATTGCAATTCAAACCAGTAGGTCCGCTGCCAGTGATGATGATCTATGAGAATACCTATCTGTTCAAGGCAGAACGGAAGGCAGAGGTCTATAAAGAGATCATGCCCGAGAACGTGCCACAGAACAATGTCCTGGCCGGTGAGATCGGAGTGACCAATCAGGCTGCGAAGAGAGTGGGCATGGTGGGTGTGAAGACCAAGGACGATCCTCTCTTCGGACCCACTGGCGAGAAGTTCTCAAGTACTAATATTGTTGGCAGAATAGTGGAACCCGAAAAACTTGCGGGTTTGAAGGATGGTGACATTATGTATGTGATCGAAAGTCAGGACGATGGTCAATGATGACGGATGAACTGCAGAATGAGGACACGATTACAAAGATCGTTGTGATCAGTTCGGATAGCATACTCCCTGCGGATGCGGCTATGCGTGTCTATGAATCAGAAACATCCATCACCATCAAAGAAACATGCTTCGGAACTATGGTGACCGGTCCTCAGGATGTGGTCGAAAGGGTTGTAGAGGAACTCAGGTCTCTGGATCGGAACCATATCTTTGTAAAAGAAAGAGGTTTTTCTCCGGGAGATGAGAGACGTTGTCGGGCTAGCAGAGGAGGCGGGCCACGACCGGGATTTCATTTTCTGAGGGAAGAGGTCAATATGCTTCCTATGATCGGGAGTGCGCTGGATGCCTACGATGCCCATGTACCTCTTGAAAAGAAAGGTGGACGTACGGAAAAACTTGGAATATCCACATTAATGAATATCATCGAATCAGAATTATGAGGTGTAAGATTGTCAAAAGTGTTCATTTATCCAACCAATAGCCTGATCCTCTCTGATCTGGTCGAAAGGTTCGGTCATAACCCCCTTGCTATTATGAGTAAGATACGTGAAAAGATCACTACGATTGGGGTGGATTCTCCTCCCCTGAACATCACTCCTAAGGAACCGGAGATGGGATTGAAATATGCTGCTGTAGAGGTGCCTGCCGGTGTAAGGGGTAGGATGGCCCTTGTGGGTCCGCTGATCGATGATGCTGAGGCTGCGATCATTGTGCGGGACGCAACCATTGCTTTTGGCTGCATGGGTTGCGCACGGACCAATGAGCTGACCAAGTTCCTGGTAAGAAAAAAGGACATTCCGATCCTGGAAGTGGAGTATCCGGACTCAGATGAGGATGGTCAGGAGTTTGTGTACAGGATCGCAGATTTCCTAAAGTCGCTACCAACAGGAGCTGATACCCAATGACACAGGACGATCAGGTGATCATAGCTCTGGTATCATGTGGTTCAGAATACGCCGGCATACAGCCGGAACTGGAGGCTGCAGCAAGTAGGCTGAATGCAAAACTGGTCTATCCGGAGATGGACGTCTCGATCCTTGATACCATTGGCATGGAGTTTGGGCTGGAGGTAGCAAGTCCGGACCTGAAACTCATGATGGCCAGAGCGAAGGCTGTGGTAGACGGTGTTGCACGGGTAGATGGCGTATTTGTTGGTACTTGTTTTAGATGTGCAGAGGCGGCCATTGTACGTAATGAGGTGCGCCGGTATATTTTCCAGAACTCCGGTCTGCCGGTGATCAGTTATTCATTCACTGAACGCACGACCGCAGCAACACTCCTGACACGTCTGGAAGCACTCACTACTATTGCTAAACGAAAGCATCTGCTGGGTCGGGAACGTCAGACCGGACTTACTGCCGGTGTAGATTCCGGTTCAACCACTACCAAGGCCGTGGTGATGAGGGACAATGAGATCATTGGTGAGGGTTGGGTGCCAACCATCAAGGTTATCGACAGTGCTGATAAGGCATTGCAACAGGCCCTTGATCAGGCAGGGGTGCAGCAGGATGAACTGCAGGCCATCGGGACCACTGGTTATGGGCGTTTCCTTATAGGCGAACATTACAATGCTCAGCTGGAACAGGAAGAGATCACGGTCAATTCCAAGGGAGCTGTATTCCTTGCGGACTGCCAGAAAGGACACGCTACTGTGATCGATATAGGGGGTATGGACAATAAGGCCATATCTGTAGAGGATGGGATTCCGGGGATGTTCACTATGGGTGGTATCTGTGCCGGTGCATCGGGACGTTTCCTCGAGATGACATCAAAACGCCTTGGCGTGGAGATCACTGAACTGGGTGATCTGGCTGTAAAGGGTATGCAGGATAAGGTTGATATGAACAGCTACTGTATCGTTTTCGGCATACAATCCCTTGTAAATTCACTGGCCAAGGGTTCGTCACCCGAGGATGTTGCGGCTGCAGCCTGTCACAGTGTGGTCGAGCAGATATTCGAGCAGCAGCTTCAGGAGATAGAGGTCAAGGAACCACTTATCCTTGTGGGAGGCTCATCACTGATCGCAGGAGTGCCCAAGGCTATGGGTGATATGCTGAATATTGATGTACTGGTCCCCCCACATTCACAGATGATCGGTGCAGTGGGTGCGGCACTGTTGGTGTCCGGTTATGTGGAGGAATGATGGGCATGGAACCCCTCGAGACATTTGTGGTGCAAACAACGGTGGAGGCTGAGGCTGCACCATATAGGAAGATCATCGAGGATGTGATCTCCGATCTTATGATCGCAGGTGCTATTGGACGACTCAAGATCGTGGTCAGACCCGAGGATTCATTGTTCCAGATGGTTACCATACTTCGGGAGGGTCTTCCTCTTATGAAGGTAGATGATTTTGCCGATGTCGGGAAGGGTACTTCTATGGGGGAGGTACAGATAATGATCCGGGAGGAGAGACCTCTTCCACGTTTGCTTGAATCTCTCTGGGCACGGTATGGGCGAGGGGCAGTGACCCAGCCGGAGCGCAGAACGTTATTGATCACTGTTGGCGATCCAAAGACCGAGATCCCCCTGATCAAAGAGATGGTTGTGGACGATCCACGGCGCACACTGCGATCACGGCTGGTAGATATGGCGATACGTTCGACACCCGAAGGATTCAGGGTGCGTTATCATTCATTGGATGATAATAATTTTATCTTTGTGGCCAGTGAAGATCCCATGAAGCAGGAATGGATCGATGAGGCAGATAAGATGCTGGATGAACTAAAAGGGGATGATGTTAGTGGCATTGCTTGATCCATATATCTATGAAGGAGGTGTGCACAAGCATGGGCTGATCCTCGAGTTGCTGGAAGATCTTGGCGGTTATCTGGTACAAAAGACCGCAGCATCCACAGAGGTCACCCTGATAATGCTCATTCCCAGAAAGGATGTCCATTTGATCGAAGAGCTTGGTACTAAATTACTGGGTACGATCACCAGGGCTCCCATGACCGGTACGGAGATCGCAGTGGTATCCCCCACACTTGCATATCATCACCTGCCCCATTCGGCATGTGACGTCGCAGAGTACCTGCGTCATGGGGGTGCTAACACCAACATGATCGGTCTTGCCCGGGGCATGGGTCGCAGAGTTGCTCTATCTGCGGATTACGAGAGGAAACTGATCAATGAGCATGACATTGCTATATTCACTTTCGGGACGTTCAGTGATTGTATCATGAACAAGAAACCGAAGTTGCTGGAGGGTATTAACATCCCGATCGTGGTCACAGGCGGACCTGATCTGAATGTAGAAGATATTCCGAATGCTGACATGTATATTGGCAATATCGGTCGGGTTGCACATCGTCTGCGTGGAGTGGACGAGCTCAAGGGACTTGATCGTATGAACGAAAAGGTTGGCGAGCTGGTGGACCGTGTACGTGAGGATATCGCAAAGGATCCGTTGGCGGTGTTGTCACCAAGGGTTATGAAAGAGATACATGAGCAGATCCCGGATATTCATAATGTCCTGGCACCGGCACCGATCACTCTTCAGCTGGATGGGTTACGTGTGAAGCTACCCTATGAGGACTATCATGTGGCAATCGAGATGCTGGAATTGGATGAGGGCGTGCTCTTATCAGATGTAGCCAGGATCACTCCTTCGAAGATGAAAAATTATATATTGATAAAGATCAGGCGCAGATCAGATGTTGGATTTATTCTTTAATTACGGGCAATGAGGTCATTGTTATGGATTTTGAAAAAATGAGGAAGATACTGGAGAAAGATCCCGATGAAGCGGTAACCGAGGTCCTTTCCGGGGTGGAGGAGCGCTATGGTGAGATTCCCTATATTCTTGAGTTCATGAGGGACATGCCAGAGTTCCTGATCCCAAAGGTCATGTACGACAATTCGATCATGCGTGAGTTTGATCGTCTGGACCCCAAGACCCTGGAGCTGATCTGTATCGGGGTATCCTCTGCCCTGCGCTGTGAACATTGTATGAAAATGCATATCCGGATTGGTCGTCGTCTTGGTCTTTCAAAGGAGGAGTTGTTTGATGCCATATTGATCGGGGGTGCGATGTCCAATGCTTCGGTGCTTGCAGATGGTACGCGAGCTCTTAATGCTGAGATCAATAATGATGGCGAGCAAGTGTGTGATGAAGGCTGTGACTCCTGTAACATCACGTCTTATAATAATGACAAATGAGATGTAACGATCGATATAACTGTCGAGTAATTGGTTAAGCTTGCTCAGTTCTCATTCATGATCGTATGTTATGGTCAGTAATTCCCACTCTGAAGCAGTGGGAATTCCTGCCTGGAAATATATGATTCATCCTAACAGGGGTGTACCTGCTATCAGGGTACCGACGATGTATCCGATGATCACTCCACCGTTCAGGAAAGGTAATCCTGCCTGAGGTTTGCCTTTCATCACTAGTATGGTCAATGCAAAGAATCCTGCGAGGGTCCCGATCATCGCTCCGATCGTGGGGTATGGCAGAGAACCGGAGTGTTCGATGAATACATATGAGGAGACCACAAGTACGCTCGGCATTATGGCATCACCCAGTCCCATGAAGAATGCCTCTCTTTTTCCTTCCATGTTGACGTTGTCTGTTATGAACGAGTAGTCCAGTTTTTTCGGGATGACAAATAGTATGGGGAGCTTGAGATCCATGACGCCTTCTGCCAGATCGATCATGTGTTTGGTCTTATAGACGGAGATAGCATCGTATGCTGCCAGTAATGTGAGTAATACGATCGCTGGCATGATCCCAAAGGATATCCCGAAGATCGAACTGGCTGCAGCACCAATGATGATACCGATCACATCGATCACATACCATTCAGGGAACTTGTAGAGCAGTACGGTGAGTCCTATTGATACTATAATAGATATTGTATTATTCGTCATTTCCTCGAACCCAAGGATGTAGAGTAGAGGGTAGAATCCATAATACAATGTGGATGCGACAGCCAGCAGGATGGTCAACTGGATGATCCATTTGACGTTCTTCTTTATTGCAAGAAGAAGCAGGGCTGTGAATACTAGGATGATGGCGATATAGTATAAGGAATTTGCAGTGGATTCGGGATCCTCAACTGCCTGCATCCCCAGTTCGTTCATGGGTGCTGCAAGCGCCAGGGCGATCACCTGTATAACAAGGATAAATCCTGCCATTATGAACATTGGCAAGTAATCTGTCAACGTAGTTTTCTGGTCACTCAATGATATTATCTCCTGCTCCACTATAATTTTAAAGGGTATGATGGCAATAGAGTATTTAAGCCTATGTAAGCTTAAATACTATCACCCATTATATGTCAATAACAGTGATTGAGATGAGGTTTTTCTGATGGATACAAGGGACATAGTTTTTTCCGTTGTGATGGTAGTGTCATCGTTCGTGCTTACGTTCGAATGGCTGGGCAGGTTCAAGTATAGCCCTGCAAACTCATTGATCATACTGTCTGCCATGGTTATGGTCGGAGCACTGGCTGCTATGATCCTGTCGCTGGACACAAGACTGCGCAGGATCGAGGACACGCTGGAGACAAAGGAGCGATCGCTACGCATTAATATTCAAAGCGTTGAGCACAACATGGATCGCCGGATGGATGAGGTGATCAATATTGTGGATGGTGCCGTAGAGGAGTTCAATCGCAGGAAGTATCGCTAAAATAACGTAAAATCCCGCAAATGGGATATTTCATACTATGTCATGGTAGCGGATGCTGATTATTTTGTATTGGTCACGGGTCGGTCTATGATCGTATGTCGTTGATCGTCGATATGAGCCGCAAACCATATTAATAGGATTGTACATGTGGGTGCTATAGGAATGATACATCACTGAACTTAGGGAGGTCGGTCATGCGCATCAATTTGGAACCTATCGGTATTATCAAGAAATCTGGTAAAAACTCAGAGATCCTTATATATTCTGATTTTGAACAGGTCATTAAAAATATGGTGTCTCGGCTGGGCAATGTTCCAATCGAAGGTCAGGACGTGCTTGTGGTCCATAAGAACAGGAACGCAGATGATGGTCATCAGGTACAGGTAACGAAGACCACCATGCTCAACAGGGTCGGCAACATTATCAAGGTAGGGAAGATCAATGGACATGATGATTCGGTCATCGATGTTCGCCTTGATGGCGGTGCTGCTCATTTTCACGAGTCATAATTATTGGGTTCCTGATAAATTATATATGATCGGATCTGCATATCATGGGTACAGATATTGGAGATCTGCTTGAAAAACGGACGGTTGAGCTCCCCGATCTTTCACGAAGGGTGGTGGCGATCGATGCTTTCAATACACTGTACCAGTTCCTGAGCATAATCCGGCAACGTGACGGTACTCCCCTGAAGGATTCTCAGGGACGCACCACATCCCATCTCTCCGGTATACTGTATCGGTTGACCACTCTTTGCGAGATGGGGATAAAACCTATTTTAGTTTTTGACGGCAAACCACCTCATTTCAAGTCTGCTACTATCAAAAAACGCACTGGTATTCGAGAGGCTGCCAGTGTCAGGTGGGCTGATGCAAAGGAGAAAGGGCTGGCTGAGGAGGCCTACAAATATGCCCAGGCATCTTCAAAAGTGGATCAAACGATCATTGATGATTCCATGCAGTTGCTGGAGTATATGGGCATCCCTTGTGTACAGGCATTGTCAGAAGGTGAGGCCCAGGCCGCATATATGGTGCAACAGGGTGATGCAGATTATATCGGGTCACAGGACTATGATTCTCTCCTGTTCGGTGCACCGCATGTGGTGCGCAATCTCACGATCACAGGCAAACGTAAATTGCCGGGCAAGAACATCTATGTGGATGTAAGTCCTGAGCTTATCGATCTGGATAACACCCTTACAAAACTGGGTATCGATCGTTCCCAGCTGGTCGATATTGCCATGTGTGTGGGGACTGATTATAACCCGGGTCTTGAGAATATCGGTCCAAAGAAGGCCCTGAAACTCATTCGGGAACACGGTAATATCGAGGCAGTGCTGAATACTCTGGGCCAGACCATTGAGGATCTGGATGCAAAGAAGGATTTTTTTCTGCACCCTCCGGTAACCGATGATTACGAACTGAAATGGAAAAAACCGGATTCCGAGGCTATCTTCAATTTCCTGTGCGATGAACATGATTTCTCCCGTGCCCGGGTAGCAAAAGCCGTGGAACGTCTGGAAGCAAGTGCAGATACCGGTCAGAAGACACTGGATCAGTGGTTCTGATCGTTGACCGGTTGGAGCAGTGAGGTCCCGGTCATCGCATCCGGTTTTTCTATCCCCAGCAGATCCAGCATGGTTGGAGCAACGTCCGAGAGTTTTCCATCAGTCAGCGTGTAGTTCCCGTCATTGAGCACTGCGACACACCGTACCGGATTGCTGGTGTGGGCAGTATGCGGTTGTTGTATGTCAGCGTTGTACATCTGTTCGGCATTACCATGATCTGCGATTATGATGGCACTGCCATCCATCTCGTGGAGTACCCGGATGATCCTGCCGACACAATCATCCACTGTTTCGACTGCAATTACTGCAGCATCAAAGAAACCTGTATGTCCCACCATATCCATGTTTGCAAAGTTCAGGATGATCACATCGTATCGATCAGACATGAGTCGCTGTATGAGTTCCTCTGTCACATCATAGGCGCTCATACTGGGTTTGAGGTCATAGGTCGCTACTTTTGGAGAGGGGATCAGAGCACGTTCCTCGTTATCGAACGGCTTCTCCACTCCCCCATTGAAGAAAAAGGTCACATGGGCGTACTTCTCGGTCTCAGCGATACGCAACTGACGCATGTGATTGGCGCTGAGAACTTCTCCAAGTGTGTCCCTGATCTCCTCTGGAGGGTACGCAAGGGGTACGTCGAGTCTCTCATCATATTTCGTCATGCAGACGTAATGGACCTGTGGTCGGATCTCGCGTTCAAATCCCTCGAAATCATCGTCCACAAAGGCATAGGTCAGCTGGCGTGCCCGGTCAGGTCTGAAATTGAAGACGATCACCGCATCCCCATCATCAATGGTCGCAACCGGTTGACCACTGTTGTCCACGATCACTGTTGGCTGGACGAACTCGTCATTCTCCCCGCGCGCGTAGCTCTCACGTACCGCAGAGACCGCATCCGGTGCGGTGAGTCCTTTGCCTGTGGTCAGGGCATCATAGGCAAGCTGGGTTCGGTCCCAATGATTGTCACGGTCCATGGCATAGTACCGACCACTGACAGTGGCGGTCCTCGCTATACCGGTCGAGGTACAGTACATTTCATGTTCCTTCATGTCCGCAAGAGCTGCATTAGGTGGCACGTCCCTGCCATCCAGGAAAGCATGGATATATACCTGGTCCAGTCCTTTCCGTTTTGCAAGATCGATCAGGGCACGCAGGTGGTCCATGTGGCTGTGCACGCCGCCATAGGATAACAGGCCCATAAGATGCAGTTTTGAACCATGTTCTTTCACGTACCGTATCGCCTCCAGTAGCACAGGGTTGCTGTAGAACTCGCCGTCCTTTATGGCACGGTTGATCCGGGTAAGATCCTGATAGACCACCCTGCCGGCACCGATGTTCAGGTGCCCGACCTCGGAGTTTCCCATCTGTCCTTCAGGCAGTCCCACTGCCTCGCCCGAGGCCTGGAGAAGGGAGTTCGGGTACTGCTCAAGCAGTTTGTCCAGATTCGGGGTACTGGCAGCGGCTACAGCGTTGCCTTCGATGGTCTGGGAGTACCCCCAGCCATCCAGTATCATCAGGAGAAGAGGTCGCTTCGGTTGTATCATGATCATTAGAATGTTTCAATGTGTATTAAATGCTTATCATCGTCTCTCAAAATACTCGAATGCGTCAATGATATCAAGGTAAATACCATCAAACCCGGTGTCAAGAACGATCCTGGTATATGATCCATCGTTCCCGTAGATGATGTCCTGCCACTCCTCCTCCCAGTAGCGAACCTTATAATTGCCTTGCCATTGTGGATTTTCCTCCATCAGCCACGAAGGTGGATGGGTCTTCCATTCGTCCTTCCAGTAATAACGGTAGTCCTCTGCCTCTCCAATGCTCATATAGGCGATCACCATGCGTGAACCTCCATTGGATCTGGTTCTCAGAGTTGATACTTCTTCAGCGGTCAGGGGTATATTATCGTAGAAAATGTCGATGATGACCACATCGTAGTCCGTGTTCCTGATGGCATCCAGATAGGCACTCCTGTCCGGGAACGCACCCGG
>JAIOTO010000120.1 GCA_021106765.1 Methanosarcinaceae archaeon | reverse complement strand
CCGGTCATCCGATCACCAGCTATATCCTGGGAGGAGAGTTCCTGGCACAGGGTGTGGATTTGCTGGTGGTCACGGCATTCCTGATCGCCTGGGTTACCGTGGGGATCGTACAGATACCAGTAGAAGCTGCAGTCTTTGGGAAAAGATTTGCGATCCTGCGTAACGTCAGCGCATTTATGCTCTCCATGATAGCCGCCATCATTACCGTGACAATGGTGAGATTATTATGAACGAAAAGGGAAACAGTTCCGGATGGTATTTCCTACTGGGTGTCATTTGTATGTATCTGCTTGCTGCAATATTCGATCCCAAAAAAACCGTCTCTGCGATCGGGATGTTTTCCGATGTGTCGATGGAGATCCTACCCTCACTGGGCCTGATGTTTGTGTTTATGGCACTCATGAACTATTATGTTAATCCTAAAAAACTTTCTGCAACTATGGGCAAGGATGCAGGCCTGAAGAAATGGATCATTACCATCGTTGCAGGCCTTATCTCCACCGGTCCGATCTATATTTGGTATCCGATACTTGGCGACCTACGTGAAAAGGGAGTGGGATACGGCCTTATAGCCTCATTCCTATACAACCGTTCGATCAAGATACCATTTCTACCAATCCTTGCGTCATATTTTGGTGTGACCTACTTGATATGCCTGACCACAGTCACCATTAGTATGTCCGTCGTCCAGGGGTTGGTGATAGAAAGGCTGATGTCCAATGGTGAAGAGGAAATAGATGAGGGTTAAATAATATCATAACCAAAAAAGAAACACTAAAGTACCAAGGTAATCAGATGCCATCTATCAAAAAACAGCTGGAGCAGTCGAAGAAAGAACTGGATGATCTGTTGACATATCCCACAGAGAAACTCGTAGATATCATTAAAGAGATCGGGTTTGAATGCGATCGCTGTACTCGCTGCTGCACACATGAATTCAATGATCATGTATTCCTTCTTGATCGTGATGTGGAGATCATACGAGGGATCGATCCATCTGCTCTCGTGCCAGCACCCTACTTTGAATTCTGCGACCAGAAGGGACGATTATATGTATCCGGATATGCCCTTGCCACCGATAAAAAGGGGGGCTGTGTATTCCTTAAAAACGGCCTCTGTCGGATATACGGGGACAGACCTACCATCTGCAGGGTCTACCCATACATGCTACACCGTGAAGAGGACGAGGAGGGTAATATCGAATGGCGCCAGTTATCCGGACTGAACCAGCATGGGTGTTATCATACCGGGATCACTATCGAGGAATGCGAACGTATCGCACAGCAGGTAACGGATTATGAAAAAGAGTACCTGGAACATAAGATCCGGTTCCTTAACATGATGGATACGTATTTCAGATCCTCAAAACTACGACATGTACAGCGAATATACGACCAGCAAATGAGACGGGTATCCGGAGGAGAGGAGATCGAAGTGTTCGTGTTCCACAACAACGAACTTCACCAACACGTCCTCAACCGCGAGACCTGAACTGCACTTAACATTCCCAGGTACCGGTCAGATTCCCATCCCGTGCCATTGCCCCCAGTAACTGGCGGACCCTTTCACAGACCTTTACAGGCACTACGTTAGCATAAGGAGTGGAGGGCAGCGGGGTCAGGTAATGAGCACGTACCTGTCCATTGTTTTTGATTATCCACCGGATAAGCTCGAGCGTCCGGAGCTGTTCCTCTTCGGTCTCATCCGGAAATCCGAATATGATATCGACTGCCGGTGTGATCCCATGTATGGAACACCGCTCGACGGCTGTGATCACATCCCGGACAGTATGACCCCGACGTATCCGCTCAAGGATACGATCGCTTCCTGACTGGCCGCCCAGAGAGATGGTACTGTTGGTACAATGATCAACGATCAGCTCCAGGGCCTGGTCTGTGACGAAATCCGGACGTACTTCTGAAGGGAAGGTCCCAAAGTAGATGTTCTTGTCTTCCAGCTGGTTGAGGGCAGAGAGAAGTTTTTCCACTTTATCCAACTGAGGATGTACACCATCGCTGCCATAGGCAAAGGCGTTTGAGGATGTGAAACGCAGGTCACGGTAATGTTGAGCACATCTCACAATGGAGTCGATACTGCGATGTCTCATCCGATGTCCGAATATGTATGGGGTCTGGCAGTACTTGCACCGATAGGGACATCCCCTACTGATCTCGATGGGACAATGTACTCCCTCTGGCTCAAAACAGGGATACTGGTCAAGATCCACATGACGGCGGGGGTCTGTATATATGATGTTACCATTCTGCAGGTATGTAATACCACGTATCTGACCTGTATCCGTACCCGACCGTATCGCTTCGATCAACTCTGGCAGGGTCTCCTCGCCCTCCCCGATGACCACATAATCGAAATGTTCCAGCGTCTCCGTGGGTGCACCGGTGGGGTGGGGACCACCAGCGATGTAGATCGAATCGGTTTTTGAGTTGTCCACCTCAGCAAAGAACATGTCCTTTTGTCGTGTCGGAAAACTGTAGACCATAATACCATCATGAGGTTCAGACACCAATGTTGCTCCGGGTAACAGGGGTGCGAGAGCAGCGATGCTGTAGGAGTTCTTTCTGTGCAATCGCAGGTTGACATCCATTGGCATACCTCAGTTCATTATCACCCTAAAAGGGACAAGAGTAAAACAGAGAAGACCCAGTACAAATGTGAGAATACCCAGTACCATCCTTCCGCGATCTAACTTGTCCTTATCATTGAGCGGTCTGGGGTGACCCGCCATTGCGAATATGAACAAAAAGAACGACCAGAACAACCAGATCATACTGTTCTCATCCAGGACATACGTCACATATACTGCAAGACCTGCGAGTAACAATGGCATAAAAGAGGACACGTGCTGCGCCCGCTTGCCTAACATGGCCCGCATAACGTGGCCTCCGTCGAGCTGTCCTGACGGAAGGAGATTGAGCATAGTGATGAGCATCCCTACCCAGCCAGCAAAAGCCACCGGATGGAGCATCTCTTCCTCTGCGCCCACGAGATCTGCCAGGAACGAGAACAACAGTGGCACCTGCAGATCGAGCATGAAGGTACTCTGCTGTACCGGGTACTCCACGGGGGGAAGAGTGAGCCCGATCACCGTCACGAGTATGGACACGACCAGACCCACAAGAGGACCGGCTACTGCCACATCGAAAAGAGAACGGCGATCCGGGATGAGACCTCTGTGCTTGATCACTGCACCCATCGTCCCGATAATCGAGGGGAAGGGAATGAAATACGGGAGGGATGTACGCATGCCGCGTTTGCGAGCCATAAGGTAGTGGCCCATTTCATGAGATCCGAGGACTGCCATGATGGCCAGTGTGAACGGAAGACCTTTGATAATTTGAGACGGATCACTGAAAATATTGACCCCGAACATCATGGCACCAGCGGACATGGTGGTGAACACCGTGGCTATGGCCAGTACGATATTGACCCATACACGCTCGGGTTTCTGTATAATGGGAGTTACAATAAGTAAGTCCTCCCCAAGATCGGATCTTATGACCAGATGATAACCCTTGCCTGCAAAGGAGGTAGCAAGTGCATGGTGAATGGCCTCAGGCCCCACAAGTGGTGTACCATAGAAATAAAAAGTACCATCCTGGTAGCCCATCTCGTATGCCCTGAACACCGGATCTACAAGAAGATGAAACTCACGGGCAGTGTCCTCGATGGATGAGTCCTGTTCTAAAGAAGGGATCTCGTCAGTCATGTTCCCGGGTGCTATTCGAAGGGGTCAGAACCTCTACCATGCCTGCTGTGCCGTCAACTCTAACCAGATCACCGTTATGAAATACCTCAAAGGGATCAAACTCCAGTTCGTCCACCAGCGGTATGGAGGAGATGATTGCTCCCACGGCAACGATGGGTTCGGATTCAATGTTGATCATGGCCGATGGACCTACTCTGTTCTTACTCAGCTGGTAGATGACGTAGGAACCCACAGTGGATCCTTTTCCATGTGGGAACACAAGTATCATGTCCTTGATGCATTCACCATATATCGCGTGTTGTGGGTCAACGATGATCCCTGTATCCGGGTCAACATTTCCCAGAAATGAGATGGGGTCTTTTGACAGCAGTATGCGACCCTGAGCCTCCCCTCCTGCAATGCGCCTGCAGTTAATCCTCATCAGGAGCACACACCTTTCTGATACATTCATCTACATCTCCCATTTGTGCAGCGACATGACACATACCCGGCAGGTAGGCGAATGCCTTGCCGGAGTTCACGATCATGCTCTGGTACTGCTCGGTCGCAGGGGACACCACCATACAGGTATCACACAGTACCATTGCGCCGCTCTCCTCGATCCGCCTCACGAGATCCGGATGTCGTTCGGCCACTTCACGGCTCGTGCACACCCAGAGTTGTTTCGTGATCGTCCTGTTAGCCAGCCTGTCCGCAATGGTCTCCAGTTCTGTAGCCGAGGCGTGAGGACATCCCAGCGCGGCGATATCTGTACCAGCATCGCCATCCTCACCGAGAATGTTTGTGTATACCTCATCGATCTGACCCTTTTCGATCACGATTGTCTCGTCAGGTTGTTCAGCATCCATTCGCTGTATCTCAGGGGTGATCCCTTCCACATGATACAGTGCCACAGCTCCGGATGCGGCCATGGCTGCCCCGAGGGATTTGAGATCATCCGGTGCGGGTCTGGCATTCATGTTGAACAGCGGAACCCGGTTGCCCACGTCCTTGCCAACCAGATAACCAAGTGCACCATAATCTGAACCTGAAAGCTCGCATTCAACACTCACAGAAACGGTGGGTTGACGGTTCTCGTCCAGATGATAGCCATAGTTCGCAGTCTTTCCTACAAGTGCTGCAGCCAGAGCGGATGGGCCGCCCTCACGGTTTGTCCGGGCACCGATAACGGAGTTCGCATACGACACTGCCGATGATTCGCTCCACGCCAGATGATGACCGTACTGGACAGAGAATCCTTCAAGATAATATGGAGTACATGTGCACATGGGCCTGACCCCCAGATCCTTATAAGCCTGTATGACCTCGAGCTGTTTACGTGCGAAGGTTTCGGATATGCCCATATCCTGCCAGCGCTCAAGGTCCATACCTGCTGGATTGAGGATGGCTGGGACCTTGACCGTACCTGTCAGGTCTGATATCCATTCAAGTCCGGCATCGCCGATGGTCTTGTATGAGACACCTGCGATCTGGGCACTTTGTATCGGGATCAATTGATCTGCACCGTAGATATCACCAAGTGCCACCAGGATCTCTGTCGCTTTGCGAAGCGTCTCACCAAATTCGCCATCCAATGTGCGTTCTTCTTCATTCGTAAGATACATGTTATCGTCATACTCCCATCGTTCGATCAGGCATCTGTGCCCGCTCGAACGTTTCTGCCTCAGCAAGCACCTTTGTGGCATCAATGCCCACTTTAGTAGTGGTGCCGTCCTCTGCTCCGCGGGGATCCAGAGAACTGCCGCGTACACCGGGAATGATCATGATGTCAAGGTCCCCTTTGACCCGTGTGGCAATTGCAAACTCCACATCATCCATGTTGAAGATGTCGATATCATCGTCCACCACAACAACATGTTTGAGACTTGTGTGTGCTGCAAAGGCTGCCATTATCGCATTCTTGCCATCACCCTCGGTCTGTTTCTCGATCTGAATGACCGCGTGCAGATAGCAGCAGCCACCCTGGGTCAGGATGACATTCTTCACGGTTGTCACCTCTGATACTGCATTGTATATCCTGGGCTCATAGGGTACGCCCATCATCAGGAGATGTTCGGGGCCGGCGGGCAGGATCCCGTGATAGATCGGATCCCTGCGATGCATGATACGTGTGATATGGATGACGGGTTCCCTGCGTACCAGGTCATATGTGCCGGTGATGTCAACGAACGGCCCTTCATCGACCCGCTCGAGGGGGTCGATGTAACCTTCCAGCACGATCTCAGCATGGGGAACCTTGACACCATTATCACATTCGAACAGCTCAACGGGTGCACCACGCAGGGATGCCGCATATTCGAACTCCTTGCCCGGTGGCACACGGGTGGTGGATGCAAATGTAACCGCGGGATCAGCACCGATTACAACGGCAACAGGAAGGGTACGACCCTGTGCAGCTGCTTTTTTGTGAAGGATATAGGAATGTCTTGGTGGCACTAGCCGGGCGGCCAGTTTGTCCTTACCTACAACCATAAGGCGATGGATGGATGCATTCATCATGCCCTCGTATTCGGATACGACGATACCTGCTGTGATATAGGGGCCGCCGTCCTTTTCAAAATGTGTCATGATGGGAAGGGAGGACAGATCCACATTGGTCTCTATGACATCCATAGTCGGAGATCTATCTACGATGATCACCTGTCCATCCGGATGCAGGCCGGATAGTTTCTCAATGATCCCATCCTTTGGAACATCCAACATAGAGGCAAGCTCTTCCCGGCTGCCCAGCAGGTTCATTATTGCTTTGTGCCCGTCTACATCATGAAAGAGGACCGGGGCACCAGTCTGTTTTGCAAGTCGGGGAGCTTCATAGGCTCCTGACACTGGATCTGTGACCTCGACCAGCCTTTCGGTAGATCGCAATTGCTCGATAAAATCTCTGAAGCTCATTGTATCATGATATAAGAGCAGCTAAGATGATAAATACGTTATTATCAAGGATCATGAACAGAAGAAAAGCCCACAGAAATAATATGGAAAATATATTGCGGAAGGGAGGGGGGAGGAAAGGGGAATGAACGAAGGAAACCTTATTCATCAATTTCCATTGACTCATTGATCCTTCGCAGCACATCCGCAATCATCATCTGGACCTCTGTTGCATGTTCAGGGGAAACATCGCCGCCCTCAATCTCCATAAGTTCCTTGATATCCGACACCATTTTGTGTATGATCTGTATCATCTCATTCTTGTCGATCAAACCTGCGTAATAGGCATAGAAGAATGTGTTGCCGCTCCTTCGTACTTTCTTCTTGAATGTCGCAAGAGCATTGGAAACCTCCTGTCTTGTATAGGGTTCCTCCACAAAAGGCACCAGTTCCGGGAGGTTCTGCCCTATCCATGTCATTTCCGAGTGGTTTGAAATAGTCTTAAAATCCGCACACAGACGTGCGATCATCCACTCCCTAGCAGTGAGATGGGTGTTCTTTTTCAGATATTGGGTAACTTCTGAATAACTCCGGGTTTCCATTTTTTTAAACTTTTCGTATTTGTTCATTATAGACCTCCTCAATAGACAAGTTCTTTGTATTGCAACCAATCGGATACTATATTAATTATTCCAATAGCTTTAAGTCATTTAACGATAACCCAGTTTTAATGAAAATATTACTCCCTATCGATGGTTCAACCTACTCAAAAAAGGCTGCAAAGGTTGCCGGAAGGATCGCAAAGGAACATAATTCACATATCCTGGTCCTTCATGTGGTCGGTGACCGTGGACTTAGCAGGAAAACATGGAGGAAGGAGGGGGCTGAACATGTCAATGCCCTCACCATCAACATACTGCTCGAGATGGGGTGTGACGTCTCAAACATAACGTCCATTGTAGAGGGGGGAAATGCAGCAGAAATGATCGTGAAGGTCGCAAAGGAACACGATATTGATAGGATCATCATGGGCACACGTGGAAGAACTGGTATCAAGAAAATAGTGGGATCTGTTACACAAAATGTCCTCCAACTGACAGACATCCTTGTTCTTGTAGTACCACCAGATTACCGAGACCGATCTAAGACTTAACTCTTAGCCAATTCTTAGCTCGATCTTAGTCAACTCTTAAGAGATTGTCGGAAAAGTGGTAAAATAGGGATTTATACTGCAGTCTCTTACCCGCAATTAACGATCTCACCGTACGGAATTATAGGTTGTGTTTCGGAGCGTAAGCTACAACTTAATGTCATCGGATAGTACCAGCATTATAAATACAAAATAACTCCCTTGAAAATAAATTCTGAAAAACAGCTAGGAAAGACCTTTAATCTGTATTCGGGTGTCTCGTCAACACAAAACATGAAGATTTCTCCTTATTGATTTTGATCGATGATCTCGCGGAATATAAGTATGATTAGTCCCTTTTAACCCCCATTTTTTTCAATGATTCTTCCATGTTGAAAATCTCATCCATATTTTCGGCTAAGAGTATAACGGCAAAATCACCGGATAACGGCAATGTATCACAGTTAAAAGGAAATACGGAATTTAATTTTTTGCCGTCATACAGTATTGGTTCAATACGTTCTGTAAGCTCAATAAATGAGCATGCGGATGTCTTGATCTTTATGAATTTCCAGTATGGGATGGGAGAAATCAATTCTTCAAT
>JAIOTO010000056.1 GCA_021106765.1 Methanosarcinaceae archaeon | reverse complement strand
ATTTATGTGTGAAGTAGGCTATTATTTCGTTATCCACTGAATCAATACGGCAGAATCCGAACCGTTCGAACTGCACCACGTTATCCAATTCCTCCATGATCCCCGTCTCACCAATACCTGTGAACTCGCCGTGTGGTGCCAGGACCTTCACCGGTATGTTATCCTCAGATACCCATTGGACGATCGGTATCCGTTCTTTCTTCACAACGTCCAGAGAATCTCCAATACAGCGTGTCTGAAGTGGGTTAATGGATGTGATCTCTATATTATAAAGGTCCTTTAGGCGTATATGGTCCCCGACATTGATGTCCCTGACATCATCCTGGCATACGAATATTCTGGAACCAACCTCAATATGGCGCTGCCCTCTTTCTTCAGTAGGATGAAGAGATGGCGTTACAATACGGGGTTCTGCATCCGCAATGTCCAGTTCAATGGGATTCCATACAAAGAAATAACGGTTCGTCAGTGGATCTATGATCTTCCTATTATGCGCATACAATGAATCCATGCTGATGCTAACATCGGTTTCACTTATACCCATCTCGATCATGAATTGACGCACGGCTTCGGCACGGATGCCACGTCGGCGCAGGGCGCGGAGCGTGGGCAGGCGTGGGTCGTCCCAGCCACTGTATTCACCATCCTCGATGGATTTCCTGAGGCCGCTTGTGCTGAACTTGCCAAATTCATGTACCTTAATACGACCCCAGTGCATTGTCTTTGGGTATTCCCAACCCAGATAATCATAGATATACTGCTGGCGTTTCTCGCTATCCCTCAGGTCCTTTCCTCGAATAATATGGGTCATGCCAAGCTCGTGGTCTTCGATAGCACCCTCGAAATCCAGAAGAGGCCAGACCACGTATCGATCAGCTACCTCAGGACGCGGATGCGGGGTCTTTACAATACGGAAGGCACCAAAATCACGCAATGCCGGATCCTTGTGAGTAATATCTGTCTTGATACGAACAACTGCTTCCTTTTCCTCATACTCTCCAGCAAGCATGCGATCCCAGTGAACGAGATTTTCCTCAGCACTCTGATCCCTGTGAGGACAGGGTTGTTTTGCATCCTTATACTCCTTGAACTCGATGCCCTGACAGAAACAAACATATGCATGTCCCATTTCAATGAGCTTTCTTGCATGATCATAATACACAGCCATCTGGTCCGATGCGATCACAACCTTATCGGGTTTGGCACCAAGCCATGTACAATCATCAATATACCAATCATACGCCTTGAGCATAGGACGCTTGTTCTGGGGATCCGTGTCATCGAACCGTATTATGAAAGTTCCATCATACATTTTAACATATTCGGAGTTCACAACGATCCCACGAGCACTTCCAAGGGTTGCCGGACCGTTCGGATTCGGTGCAAATCTCATCACAACCGTTTCACCCTCCGCCACATCCAGGGATTTTAGCCCTTTATCCGGTTCCTTTTTCTCAGCAAGCTCCTCCAACAGTTCCGGAGCAATGGATCGAAGGCGATCCTTCCATTCATCAGCATTCTCTGAAGCTACCTTTGCAACTACTTCCTGTATCACAGGTTTGACATCCTTTGCCTGTGTACGAAGATGAGGGCACTTCCCCATCATACGCCCCATAACAGCACCTACCTGTGGAACCTTTCCGTATTTTACAGCATTCTGTAGTGCAAACTTCTCTATCGCCCTTATGTCCTCATCACTCAATGTCATCTATATCTTCCCCTGAAAATTAGCATTTAACCATAAACGCTTATAGTTACTTATAAGCACTCATACATATACAGAATAAATATACTCCAAAAACTCTTAAACATACTCTCTACACATACTTTTAAACACATTAATAAATGTAGCAATACCAGATTTAATTTCCTAAATTACGTATTTTCCCTATTTTATCGTATATCATCGTAATCTCATCATTAAACCCTGAGAGGAACTCGTCTACATCATCACCGGCAACCGCGCCCTGACTAGACGGTTTTATCAGATGCTCCTGCTCTAACACACGCAATGAATACCTTACCTTATGTGTGAGCATGCTAGTCTTCTCAGCCAGCTTCAGGATGCCTATGGGCCCGTCCTTGATCACCGTTCTAAGAACGATCAGATGACGTTCTGTTAACTCAAGTTCCCTATTAGCCTGATCAAATAACATCATACAACCTCATTCATCAGATTTCCAATTCCTTCGATCTCGATCTCCACCACGTCACCCCTTTGCAACTCTCCTACTCCGGATGGAGTGCCAGTGGCTATAACATCCCCCACCTCAAGTGTCATGATCGATGAGATAAATTCTATAAGGTAGGGTATATCAAATATCAGGTTAGAAGTACTTGAATCCTGTTTGATCTCACGATTTACACGACTTCGAATGCGCACATCATCAGGGCAGAACTCTTCAGCGGGTGCAATGAATGGCCCCATCGGTGCAAAAGTGTCAAAGCTCTTTGCCCGGGTCCATTGTCCATCCCTTTGCTGGAGATCTCGTGCCGTAACATCATTGAAACATGTATAACCTGCGATCACATCATCCACACGCAGGGCATCGATATTTTTGCAGCGTTTACCGATCACCACCGCAAGTTCTGCTTCATAGTCCACTCTGTGACTGCAATCCGGATATACGATCCTACCCCCATGTTCGACCACCGTGGAAGGTGGTTTTATGAAGAGTACAGGCTCATCCGGAATGGGCATACCCAACTCCCGGGCATGGTCCATGTAGTTCAGTCCCACACACACGATCTTGGAAGGAACCGTGGGTGGCAGTATCTCCAGTTGAGATAGTTCGAATGAACTTATATCGCCATTCTCGAATGAACTGACCCGACCGTCATGTACATTTCCGTAGAAGATCTCATCACCGTGTTTGAATCGTCCTATCATGGTCTTACATCCTAATGTTGCGCAATAACTATTATTGTCCACTTGATCCCCATCATAGCATAGCCTGCCAGACTTTGGGCATATCCACGATCAAAACAACTGTATGTGACCAATACATTGAATGATATAAAATATTTGTCTATCCTACACTTACTATCCAGTGACATTATATCTTTTATAGAACTGCATACTGGATATGAGCTGATGAAACAATACGATAATGATCGTATCAACGTTTGATAATGTCGAACGGAATGTGGAAATGAATGTCTTTACGTACATACAATCTCCGAATGCATGTGCATAGTATCTTAATCTATGTTCATTCAAGTCATATACTTGTACATGCCTATTAACTGTTAGGCGCCATTACAGGGCGTGTTATACTCAATAATAGAATAATAACACAAAAGAGGAATCATTATGGAACAAAAGGACAAAAAAGAAGCATCAGGTTTTACACGTGGATTCTTTATCTCCAAAAAGAGCCGGAACACTCTTCGTAATGAGAGTAGGCATGTAGAAGATGTCCAGTAATAGACATTGGCATCAGAACGTTATTGGAGGAATGGAACTATGACACAGGCGGTTAGAGCTGTGGTCGTTATACTGATCCTGGGCTCTTTATTCAATATATCCCTACTGGGTGTAGCAGCTGCAAATGGAATGGAAGGCGATCAGCTTTCGGATCATGAAGAAATGCTATTCTGCGATATCCAGGACAATGTGAATACTTATATCGATAAGATAGACAGGCTGCCTGTTACATGTCAGAAATTGATCGAGAATGAAGATATACTGATCATCATTGAAATGAACGATGGGGATACAGTGCTGGTTAAGGCAATCACGAGAAATACACAGCTAACAGAGTTCAAAATCATCGAGTCATCATCACAGATGAAGCCAACAACCGTTGTTCGAACGGACGAGAACACAATAAGATCTATAGTATATGCCGATAATGGACGCCATGCTTTCAATCGATGTGTTATTGCTCTGAATAATGATAACATTGAGGTAGAAGTACAGGGGTTCTTTAAGAAAGCTACTTTCTGGGCCATGAAGAACAGCCTTGAAATACTTACATAACTTTTATTATGGGCAGCTTCAAATACTGATCTTCTGCCCACATGCACTTCTTTTGTATTTCCCAAACTCAGAGCTCTCAAGCTGCAGACCATTGAATACTGGACCATCCTTGCACACCCGCAGGCCTGTTGGATCCATACAGCAGGCTCCACACACACCGATCCCACATTTGAAATACCTGTGCAGACTGAACTCTGCACGACCGTGGACCTGTTTATCCCTGAGGTTCTCAAAGACCTTATACATCATGATCTCAGGGCCGCATACATAAATGTGATCGAACATCGCCACGTCCATATCAAGTAACTGGTCGGTCACAAAACCGCATCGTCCGGACGAACCATCATCTGTTGTGACGTATACTTCACCAGCCTGTGAGAATCGTTCCTCGAAGATAAGTTCATCAGAGTTCCTGGCACCCAATACACTCACTACACTTGCACCGATCGATGTGGCACGGTCCGCCAGCGGAGCAAGAGGCGCTGAGCCCACCCCACCTGCTACGAACAGGATCCGTTCATCCTTTTCAGGCATTGTGAAACCATTTCCAAGAGGACCGCGGATGCCCAATGAGTCACCTTCGGACAGTGCAACGATGTGGGATGTACAATCCCCTACCTTTTGCACGGTTATGGCATTAATATATGAAAGGGTCATGGGAACCTCATCCACCCCACGTGCCCAGACCATGACGAACTGTCCGGGTTGTGCATCGTCGAACGAGACATCAAAGAAGAACGTCCGGGTTGAGGGAGTTTCCTGTATCGTTCTGATAATTCTTGTATCTATTGGACGCATCAGATCATCTCGTGTGCAATTCCTATTATATCTTCTATTCCTGCATGATCCTTTTCATCAAGATAACGCTCAATACCATTTGAAACGTGCCTGAACACATACGGAGAATCTACTACTGCTGAACCGATCTGCACCGCAGATGCACCTGCCATGATCAGTTCCACACTATCCTGCCATGTTGAAACACCACCAACCCCGATGATGGGGATATCAAGTGCCTGGTAGAGGTCGTATATGCATTTAACGGCTATGGGGCGGATGGCGGCTCCCGATAGACCTCCGAACCGGTTACCGAGGATCGGGTATCCGGACGCAACATCAATAGCCATTGCTCGAACAGTGTTAATGGCAACCACCGCATCGGCACCGCCACGCTGGGCAGCCTTTCCGATGTCAACGATGTCGGTGACATTGGGGGTGAGCTTTACCCAGACCGGTACATCCACTGCGTCCCGCACCGTGCGGGTGATATCCTCCACCAGTGCAGGATCGCTTCCGATGGTGGCACCATACCCGTCAGCATGGGGACAGCTGACGTTCAGTTCGAATGCATCCGGGTCTGCAGACCCCAGTCCTTCTGCAACCTGTACGAACTCGGTCGCATCACCACCAAAGATACTTGCGATTACCGGTACATCCACAGCTTCCTTCACGATACGGATCTCATCCACAAAATCAGCGTATGACGGGTTCGGTAATCCCATGGCATTGATGTAACCACAGTCCAGTTGTATCATTGATGGATTACTGTGTCCGATCTTCGGTTCCGGACCAATTGATTTGGTCACAACAGCCCCCGCACCTGCCTTTACCATGCGGATCATGGCTGCACCAGTGGTACCCATGATACCCGCTGCCAGAATGGTCGGATTCTTGAGATCGAGTCCCGTAACATTCACCATAGCATCACCTGTGATCAGATATCATCATCCGGACGTGACAGACGGCATACTGCATCCTGAACAAGCTCCTTCCCACCCAGTTCTACCAGACGCTGCCCCAACCGTGCTGCATATTCATGATAACCTTCCACGGGGATCGTTTCATCGATTCCCACATCGTAGGTCCCATCCAGTGTAAGAACTTCTGCACGCACATGTATCTTCGTACCATTCTCCACCATCCTGGCAAAGGAACCTATCGGCACGATACACCCACCTTCCACATCAGTGATCAAGATACGCTCAACCTCGGTTTCGATACGGGATTGCAGATGATCGATCTGGGAACAGACTGACTCGGCTTTGCTGCCGGTCATGGTCACAACAGCAATGGTACCCTGATTGGCAGATGGACAGAACTGAATGGGATCCAGGCGTTCAGCACCCAAATCCCAACCCATGCGCTCAAGACCCGCTTCTGCCAGCATGATCCCATCATACTTGCCAACTCGCAACTTTTCTATACGTGTGTTGATGTTGCCCCGGATGTCCATGATCTCAAGATCCGGACGATGACGCAATAGTTGAGCCCGCCGCCGCATGGACGTGGTCCCGATGATAGCACCTTCCGGTAGCTCTTCCAGAGTTGTACCATCCTGTGTCAGAAGGACATCGAAGGGAGAATCCCTTTTCAATACAGCAGCTATAGCTAATCCATCAGGACGTTCGGTAGGCAGATCCTTCATGGAATGGACAGCAATGTCCACTTCACCAGCAAACATGCGGTCATCCAGTTCCCGCACGAAGGCACCCACTCCGGCGATCTCGTGGAGGGGGCGGTCTGTGAACGTATCGCCTATGGTCTTGATGATCTTACGGGTGGTCGTGTGTCCCCTTTCATCAAGCATTCGCGATACCGTGCTGGCCTGTGCCAGAGCAAGGTCACTTCCACGGGTTCCAATGATCATTGTTGTATCACCTATTATTGTCTATTACTTTGAATTATCTGGATTACCTGAGACATACATCATAGGCCTGAAGGGTCGTCTCGAGATCCTCATCAGTATGTGCAAATGAAAGAAAGTTTGTCTCGAACTGGGATGGGGGCACGAACACGCCGTTTGATAACATTCGGTGGAAGAACTCAATATATCCTGTCTTGTCACATTTGAGCACGTCCTGATAATCACGAGGCTTGTCCCCGAAGAATATCTTGAACATGGACGACACGCCGGATACAGTATGATCAAGTCCCCTGTCAACCACCAGCTCGGACAGACGCGATCGCATTATGTCCCCTCTGGCATTGAGCTTCTCGGGGACCTTCTCCTTTTCCAGGATATCAAGTACTGCGATCCCGGCTGCAACGGAGGCAGGATTGCCGCTGAACGTGCCTGCCTGATACACGGCCCCAGAGGGAGCCACCATCTCAATGATGTCACGACGTCCTCCGAAGATACCAATTGGCATACCGCCGCCCACTATCTTTCCAAGGGTCGTCATGTCAGGTGTCACACCGTAATATTCCTGTGCACCACCCATGGCCAGCCTGAAACCGGTGATCACCTCATCGAAGATGAGCAGTACATCGTTCTCCTGGGTGACCTCGCGTACTTCCTTAAGATAACCGTCCTCAGGGAGTACAGGACCAATGTTGCCCATCACAGGTTCCATTATCACCGCTGCCAGGTCATCGCTATTGGACTCGATCAGCCCGGTCATTGCCTCAATGTCATTGAACGGGGTCTGAAGGGTATGTTTTGTGAAATCTGCAGGAATACCGAGAGAATCGGGCTCACCCAGGGTTGTTGCACCGGATCCCGCTTTGACCAGTACCGCATCGTGTGCACCATGGAATCCACCCTCGACCTTGATGAACTTGTCCTTGCCGGTAAATCCCCGGGCCGCTCGCAGGGCGCTCATTGTAGCCTCAGTACCGGTGGAGATGAAACGTAGCATATCGATACTCGGGTACAGGCCTGCGATCTTCTCCGCCAGGGTGAATTCCAGCTCAGTGGGAGTGCCGTACAGCCATCCTTTATCCAGTTGATCTGTGATGGCCTTCTTTACCTGCGGATGGGCATGCCCCAGGATATTGGGGCCATATCCAAGACAATAGTCGATGTACTCGTTCCCATCGACATCCCTGATCCGTGATCCTGCCGCTGATTCGGTGTAGAACGGATATGGTTTTATTGCACGAACCGGGCTGCTCACTCCACCCGGGAGTAATTTCTTCGCTTTCTCAAACATTCGCTTAGATTTTTTCAGAGTCATTGAAACACCAGTAAATAATAATTTCTTAAAGCCCATTAACAACGATATTATTAATTAGATTATCCATGCACATATATTAATAGTTTTTAGAGTTATGAAGATTGCAAATTACTATGATAAGTATACTGGTCGATAAATGGGAACACCGAGAACGTCATTTTAGTGGCGGAAAGATATTAGTCGCAGATAATAACAAATCTGAGTTTATCTCTGGATTATTAACATATCCTAAAGTTTCTCTTTGAATTTGAGTGGACAAACTACATCATTTTTCTTTTCTAATCAAAATGGTATCCCTGGTCTACCTTTTTGACATTTTGGACATTTTCTCTGAAAAATATCTGAACCATTACAACCATATTCATGACCACACTCCAAGCACATCATTTTGTATGCATACTGAAAATAGTCATTTCCTTTAACTCCTCTATTTCCCATACATTTTTGATTATTTCGGTTAGTATAATCAATGTTAGTTGTTTTACCAGTTCCACTAATAAAATGATTCAACATGGTATATCTCCTAATGACT
>JAIOTO010000100.1 GCA_021106765.1 Methanosarcinaceae archaeon | reverse complement strand
TATATCCTACGATCTCTGCCCAACGCTCATTGAATGTCGTCTCACCCGTCTGGACCCTCCAATCCCACAACCCAATTCCCGAACCTTCGATTGCCAGATTGACACGTTCTTCGGATTTTTGCAACGCTGCTTCTGCCTGCTTGCGTTCGGTGATATCATCATATATGGCAACGATCTCACCTGATGGCAGCTTGCAGACATAATTTTCCCTCCAGCCTGCGATCATTTCATCCTTATAGAACGAGACTGGATGATGTTCTGCTTCTCCTGTCTTCCAAACCCTCTGGAATACATCAAGAAGACCGACATCCCTGATACTAGGGAACATCTCGGTGGCTTTCTTGCCTACAACCTCTTCCCGACTGATGTTTTCTATTTGCTCGCCGGCCTTGTTAAAATCTCTGAATATGAATTCCTTTCCATCATCGATTGCCGTATAGACCGCAACTCCGGAATTCATGTTTTCAAAAAGACTTCTGAATCGTCCTTCACTCTGTTTCAGTTTCTCTAACACTTGTTTCCTCTCAGAGATCTCTTCTTCCAGTTGACGGTTCATATCATTTCGTTCTTCATTTATCTCAGCAAGATCTCTTATCAGTTGGTCTTTTTCCTCCACTCCTGTTACGGTAGGCAGCCACTGTATCATGCCGATAGCAAGCAATATAAAACCACCAAGATAACCTATCATCTTCTCCAGGAATGCCTGGACCTCAGTATCACCTATGACAACAAAATGGTTCAGAGACTCGTAATTATCTGTGATATCGATAGCACTTCCAAAAAACAACAGGGTAAAACCTGTAAGAATGAGGTTCCAGCCTTTGTGGGATAGTTCCACACGTTCAGAACCAGCCCTCCATAAATAAACAATTAAGATAAAAAGGACAATAGTACGAGTAGTCTCAAGAACAAGATCATTCATTATATTGAACATGGGTTTCCTTTCCATTCAACAAGGTATTATTTTGTTATGTGTGCGACGTTATTTTTGTTTAGGGCCATTTTGATTTCGGGACATATAAAGTTACGTATAGATGTTAAGTATAATACAATTGTTTTTAGTTTTCAATTCAGAGTACGAAACAGACTGAGATCATCAAATTGACTTTGCCAACAGTCACAAATGTATAAATCAAATAACGCAATATCTGAATATAGATACATATTTGACATCCTATATAAAATTTGTAGGAGAACTCACCATTACCGAAAATACCGATGAGAATGGTCAGATAGACAAGCTTCTGGCGATCCAGCGTGATATAGGCATAGCGCTCACCTCCAGCAACAATATACATGAGACATTGGAACTGTTATTAGAGTTAACTCTCCAGATCGATCCTTTCGATAGTGGTGAAATATACATAGTCGGTGAGCAGACCGGTACGCTTGATCTGATAACTCGCAGGGGGTTTACCCCGGAATTTATTGAAAATGTGTCATACCACAGTGCAGATGCTCTCCAGAGTAAACTGATGATGGCAGGAGAGTCGGTCTACAGCTGCTATTCTCAGATCCTTCCTTCGGAGCAGAAAAGAGTATGGCAACAGGAAGGATTACATGCTTTGGCCACTGTGCCGTTGAAATACGGAACAGATGAGATCGGTGAATTCAACCTTGCCTCACATACCTCCGATCACATTCCTGCCAATGCTCGCATTGTCATAGAATCCATTGTTTCCCAGATCGGAGGTTTCATTTCCCGTGTACGATCTGAAGAACAATTGAAAAAAGAGATAAACCTCTCTCAACACTATCTAGATGTCTCAGGGGTTATGATCGTGGTTATCGACAATGATCAGAAAGTCATCCTTGTGAACAGGAAAGGATGTGAGATACTGGGATATGATCGGGATGAGATCATTGGGAAGAACTGGTTTGACAATTTCATTCCTGAAAACATCAGACCGAAAATAAAAGACGTGTTTGACAAACTGATGACTGGTTTGATCGATCCAGTGGAATATTTTGAAAATACTATTCTGATAAAGGATGGGTATGAGCGAAATATCGCTTGGAACAATTCCATATTAAGAGGTCCGAATGGTGCGATTGTTGGGATATTGAGTTCTGGCGAGGACATTACCGAACGTCTTCAAGAAAGAAGGGTGATCGAGCGAAAACTGACCATCGAACAGAGTGTCACTTCGATCACATCGCTGTTCGTTGCTCCTGATGATCTTGATACTGCCATCGATGATGCCATCCGTATGGTAGGAGAACTATGTGGCTCCGGCAGAGCGTACCTTTTCCAGTTACATGAAGGAGGATCTTTGATGGATAACACCTCTGAATGGTGTGCCAAGGGTGTCCAGCCTCATAAAGAGGATCTGCAGGATATTCCTGCTGATATGTTCCCCTGGTGGATGACTAAACTGGGGAACAATGAGAACATTTACATCACAGATGTTTCTTCCATGTCGGCCGAAGCCTCAGCGGAAAAAAAGTTCCTTGAGAAGCAGGATATCAAATCACTCATCGTTCTGCCTCTATATTCCAGTAGCGAACTTGCAGGTTTTATCGGGTTGGACAATGTGGAGAATACTGGTGACTGGAAGGATGATGATATTTCCATACTATGTATGGTCTCGGAAATAATGGGGATGGCGATCGATCGCAGACATAAACATATAGCAGTTGCAGAAAATGAGAAACGGTTCAAAGAAATGGTTGACCAACTGCCGCAAATCCTCTGTGAATATGATCTGGAAGGTAATATATCCTTTGCCAACCACCAGGCACTTGACATTTTCAAATATACACAGGCCGATCTTGACATGGGACAGAATGCGATTCAGTTGTTGGTTCCGGAGGATCGGAATAGGGCCAGAAATAACCTTAAAATGATCTTAAATGGGGATATGACGGGATCACTCGACATCGAATACACTGCTGTGGATAAAGATCGTAATACATTTCCAATCCTTACGTACACAAACGTGATCATGAATGGATCCC
>JAIOTO010000066.1 GCA_021106765.1 Methanosarcinaceae archaeon | reverse complement strand
GAGACAGGTATCCCGACTCCTGCAGCGGGTGGGACGTGCCGGGCACAGGATACATGAGGTATCAAGAGGCACCATCATTGCAATGGGTTTTGATGATATATCAGAGAGTATTGCAATAACAGGAGCAGCCACGAAAGGAGAAGTGGAGGATATATTGCCGCAGGTCGGATCCCTGGATGTTGTCGCGAACCAGATAGCAGGACTGGTCATTGACTTTGGGAACGTGGAGATCGAAAGGATCCACTCGATCCTGAAGCGAACATATCCGTTCAAGGATCTCACTTTTGAAGATCTGCAACGGGTGGTCGATCAGGTTACCGAACACAGATTGGTGTGGCGCGAAGAAGAGGCCAGTTCTATTGGAAGACGGCGTAAGAGTTGGCAATATTATTACGAGAACCTGTCTATGATACCGGACGAGAGAAAGTTTGATATATATAACATCGTCTCCGGTCGATCGATAGGCATACTGGATGAAGCCTTTGTGATCAATTTTGCATCCCCTGGGGCAGTGTTCATCACAAAAGGTGAAATGTGGCGCGTTATAGAGATGGTCACCGATAGGGACCAGATCAAAGTGGAACCGGTACGCGGGATGGGTGAGATCCCCAGCTGGACAGGTGAGGAAATACCCGTGCCCTACGAGATCGCACAGCGGGTAGGACTCATAAGGAAGGAGATCGCTGATCTGATCAATGATGGTTTGGATGACGAATTGATCGCGAGCATCCTGATCAAGCGATATCCAGCTGACCACACATCTTTTATGCGGCTCATAGAACTACTACGTGATCATATCAATGGCGGGTATCCATTACCAGATGATCGGACGATCGTGATCGAGAACGATGACGAATCGGTGACCCTCAATACGTGTTTTGGGCATAATGTCAATGAGACCTTTTCAAAGTTGCTCACAACCCTTCTGGCGGCACGTATTGGTAGCAGTGTCGCTCAGGAGGTTGATCCGTACAGGATACGATTGCAGCTACCCAGAAAGATCAGATCACGCGATGTTCTGGAGCTGGTTGACAGTATTGAGCCGGCACACATCGAACCTATCATAGAGATGACACTGAAGAATACATCTGTCATGAAATGGAAGATGGTACATGTTGCGCGTAAGTTCGGTGCTCTAAGCCGTGATCTTGACTACGACCGCATCAGTATGAAAAAACTACTTGAGATCTTCAAGGACACATCAATGTACGATGAGACCGTCCGTGAGATATTTCATAACATGCTGGATATCGGGCGTGCCAGAGAGGTTCTTACGCGTATAGGTACCGGTGAGATCAGGGTGGAGATCAGCTCATCATCCACACCCATAGGTCAGGCTGGTTTTGCGGCAAGAAGGAACCTGATGGCTCCGCAGAAGGCTGACCGATCCATAATCATGGCTCTGAAGGATCGGATCATGAACGACCGCGTCATTCTGTTCTGTGTGCACTGTAAGAAATGGGTCTCACGCCGAAAGGTCATGAACGTACCGGATGTCATACAGTGTCCTATCTGTGGCTCAAAGATGATCGCAGCCCTGAAACCCTGGGAGGAGAAGGAGATCAAGCTAGTACAAAAAAAAGACAGGATAACCTCAAAAGAGGACGAAAAACGGATACATAAGGTATATAGGAATGCGAACATCACTATGACACATTCAAAGGTAGCCGTGATCGCCCTTGCAAGTCGTGGTGTGGGCCCGGAAACTGCCACGCGTATCATCCAGAAGATGCGGGTCGATGAGGAAGCATTCTATCGAGATATACTGGAAGCTGAACGAAAATATGCGAAGACAAAACAATTCTGGAACTAAGCGGCTAATCTCGATATGATCCTGATTTGCTGTAAATTCACTTGTCTCCATCCACATTCCTCATTAATGTTGATTAGCAGGAACAAAGAAACTATAGAAAGGGTTTTCTATAAAGACATATATTCTTTTTAAAAGGTGTGATGTCTGGTGTATTTTTGTTCAGAATGTAATGTGGAGATTACTGATGCGGAATATAAGTATTCCATGAATAAATATGACTGTGCTTTTTGCAGAAAACACCAAAAAAAAAGCTCAAATGGTCATGAGACTCAATCAAAGGGCACAAATGATCTTCCCAAAGCAAAAAGTAACTTTGTAGAAAGTATGATTAAGGGTAGAATTGCAGAAACCCTTATTGAAGAATTATTTCTATCTCTTGGATACTCTGTTTTCAGATATGGTATGGAAAATACGGTTCCAGGGATTATGAACCTATTAAAAGGTGTACGCAGTGATGTTGCTACCAACATCCGTCGAATGCCTGATTTCGTTGTTCAAAATCCCAAGAATGGCAAAGTCTATTTTATTGAAGTAAAGTTCAGGAAAAGTGAGACTCTTAAATTCAGTGACGTTGGTCCCGAGTATCCTTATGAGAACTGCTATTTTGTGTTGGTGTCAAAAAAGCATATCAAATGCATAACATATCAGGAACTTAAAGATGGGAAAGAAATAACGTCCAAATCACAAAATTATTTGGGAAATAGAAAGGAGTTCGAACTGGACAAGAATGTGATCATTCGATTCTGCGACTTTGCTGTGAAGTTCTTTGATGTTGTTTGAATAAGGATTATTTGGAATGCAATGATATGCATCTGGATCTCGATGACTGAGTATAGTGAATTTACAGCACTTTAGTGACACTACCGCAATCTGCAATGGACACGGCCATAATAGCTTTATCTGATCAATAATGAAATGAAAGATGGTGCACAAAAATATGACCATGGATCTGAGAAGTAGAGTCCTGGCAGGACAGGGAATACTCAAGGCCGATACGATACTTGAGCGATGCAGGATACTGAACGTTAATACAAAGGAGATATTGGATGGGGATACTGCGATCATGTCCGGTAATATTGTGGGTATCGGCGATGTTTCTGAGCTGAAAGGTGAGAACACCAATGTCATTGATATCGGGGGGAGGTTCATATCACCCGGATTGATGGATGGACATGTCCATGTTGAATCCAGTATGGTGACCCTTGGCCAGTTCTCACGTGCGGCAATAGCACATGGTACGACATCGGTTGTGATCGATCCTCATGAGATCGCAAATGTACTTGGAAGAGACGGTATTGAGATCATACTCAAGGAAGCACGTACCCTGCCATTGAATGTATTTGTAGCCATACCTTCCTGTGTTCCTGCAACAAGTTTTGAGACAAGCGGAGCATCCATCACGACCAATGATATTGAATTCCTGATCAATGATGAGTGTGTTGTTGCACTGGGGGAGATGATGGATTATCCAGGCGTGCTGGCTGCTGACGAGATGAAACTTTCTATGATCAAAACTGCACTGGAGAACAAACTTGTTGTGGATGGTCACTGTCCAAAACTTCAGGGCAAAGATCTGTGGGGGTATATGTGTGCCGGGATTACAAGCGAGCACGAGGCCATCGAATACGATGAAGCTCTTGAAAAACTTCGGCTTGGGATGAAACTGATGATCCGCGAAGGGTCAGCCGCACGTTCCCTTGAGAAATTTCTGCCCAGATTGATCAGTGACGGGATCTCACTGGAAAATGTGTTTTTTATTACCGATGATAAACATCCGGGACACCTATTGCAGGGATATATGAATGTCATTGTCAGACGTGCAATCTCCATGGGACTGGATCCTCTTGATGCAATCTCCCTATGCACGATCAATACAGCCAGACATTATCATGTGGATCATTTAGTAGGATCTATCAGCATCGGAAGAAAAGCCGATCTTGTGGTGCTGGATGATCTGGAGAATTTTGCTATCCATTCGGTATATGTGAATGGACAACTGCACACAGATCATCTGCCTGAGTACCACTACCCGGATCATGTCTTCAATACCATCGAATACGGGACAATTACAGCAGAGGATCTACGCCTTATCGCGACACCGGGCAAAAAGATCGGGTTGAATGTGATTGGTGTTCTGCCCGACGAGATCATGACGCAACAGATCGAATTGAACATGGAGTCGGATCCAGATGGAATACTCATACCAGACGTCGATCGTGATCTCCTGAGTGTTGCTGTTGTGGAACGTCATGGTAAGAATGGCAATGTCGGACGCGGTTTCATAAAAGGTTTTGGTGTTAAGCAAGGAGCTTTCGGGCAGAGCATCGGGCATGACAGCCATAATGTTATCGTGACCGGGACTGACCATTCGGACATGGCCCTTTGTGTGAACCACATTAAGAAGATGCAGGGAGGCATCTGTATTGTAAAGGATGGTAAGGTGATCGATAGTTTACCCCTTCCTTTTGCAGGTCTCCTGAGTACCTGGTCAGTGGAAGAGGTTGATGAAAAATTAACACAGATGCATCAGGTAATGAGGGAATTGGGGTGTACCCTTCCGGCACCGTTCATCACTCATTCGTTCATCGCCCTTCCCGTAATACCACATATACGGCTGACGGATGCAGGCATGTTTGATGTGGATAATTTCAGGTTGATAGAATCTATTAGAGACAAAACATGATATCCCGGAAAGTGTATTATCACGAGAATTTGTTCATATAATTTATGTAGGTCCGTATGTATTCAGAATGTGGCCAGATCAAGGGGATTGTTACATACGCAAGCCCATCCTTCCATTTGGGGTGGGTGCGTACATTTTTGATCATTGTCAGCTTACTGTCCCTCAATATCTTTGCGTTGGTATAGTCCTCGTACCACATCTCAAACCGATCGATCGTAGATATGTGTTCAGGCAATTGGTAATTATGTGCCATGTCGACAACCCAGCCAAGATACATCTCAGCCATATCACCATCATCAATATTAATATAGTGATTTGCCAACTGGCAGGTGAAATGACACCACGGACCATATCCACCATTGTTCCGGTCCCATAGTTCAGGGTACCTGTTCAATCCACCTAACTCTTTATCCCATAAATTCTCGTGGATACGTTTGACAGTGCTTCGGGTCTTTACATCGTGATCAGCAATAAGTCCAAAATATGCCGGAGCATATTCCACAGCATCAACATCAATTACACTGGATGCAAACGCATCATATCCTATCGGATTGCTATTTTTATCCTTTACACGGATACATTTTATGAAAGATCGCCTGCGTGGACTGTACATTCGTGTGAGTATAGCCTCTTTGACCTTCTTTGCTTCCGTTTCCCATTGAGATACATCCTTCCCGATGGCCTTCCCCATTTTTATAGCTTCGATCATTCCGGCACAACATGCTGAATTTGCATATATCTCAAAACCATGTTCATAGGCAGGATATTCGTGTATACTATTGATGGTGTGTATCAGGTCGACCTCTTCGTTCTTATTCATTAATATGAAATTAACAGCTTTTTCTACCGTATCCCAGTGTTTCAATACGAAATCCTTGTCTGTCATTTCATCATAGAATAAGCCCCCGCTTGCTTCAAAATATTTTCCGAGTGAATATAGTACCAGGCCGTTACCATCGATCTGAAGATCCTTGTAACTTGCATCATTTCCATCGGTATCATATCGCTGTGAGAACTCACCCAACGGTTTCTGGGATTTTAGTATGAATTCCAACCCTTTTTTTGCATGGT
>JAIOTO010000033.1 GCA_021106765.1 Methanosarcinaceae archaeon | reverse complement strand
CAAGCACCTCCAATCCATCAATACCCGGGAGCATAATATCAAGCAGTATCAGATCTAAATCTGACCCTTTGACCATATCCAGCGCCTCTTCACCAGTGATGGCCTCTGCAACGCCGTGACCTTTCATGTTTACCAGTTTCACGGCCAGTTCCATGTTAAGAGGATCATCCTCCACGACAAGTATATGTGCCATCAATTTTCACCGTCTGCCGGTTCAATTGGAATGGTGAACGTGAACGTACTCCCCTTCCCTACCTCACTTTCCAACCAAACCCCGCCACCATGCATTCTAACATATTCCTTGACAAGATTCAAACCCAACCCCGTCCCACCGTATCGTCTGGTGGTTGAGCTGTTCGCCTGCATGAACGGTTCGAATATCCGATCCTGATGTTCCTCTGCGATACCGATACCGGTATCCGTGACAGATATCCGGGCACGATCATCTTCCCGGATAGCATTGATCTTCACCAAACCATTCTCTGGCGTGAACTTGATGGCATTCTCCACCAGATTGTAAAGGATCTCCCTGAATTTGGTCAGGTCTGCGGTGATCCCGGTGAGCTGAGGATCCACATCCATATCAACCGTGATATGTTTCTTGGTTGCCATCTGAACCATCATGATCTGTACATCATTGAGAACATGTTGGACATTAAATCGTTCATAGTACACCTCCATCGTGCCCGCTTCGATCTTGGAGATATCGAGTATGGCGTTGATAAGGGACATTAGGTGTTTCCCCTTCTCATGAACATGTTTAAGAGGTTCTTTCTGTTTTTTAGCCATGTCACCATATGTACCATTAAGCAACAGATCCGAGAAACCAAGGATGGAGTTCATCGGTGTCCTCAACTCATGGCTCATGTTAGCCAGGAACTCGGACTTGTTACGGTTTGCTTCCTCGGCAACCAGTTTGGCGCGTATCATTGCCTCTTCTACTTGCTTGCGATGGGTGATGTCAAGTACCGTAAAAGTAACTCCCTGCGAGTGATCGTCCTGGTCGATGGGGGATGAGCTAAGGAGAACGTCAATAATTTCACCATCCTTCCGTTTCCATTTCGTTTCTACTGTACCTGTACCATTTTGTTGGATCTGGGCATATTTTTCTTTACCTACAAACTCATATTCATGATCACTGGGATAAAGCATCCTTGTACCCTGACCAAGTAGTTCATCTTTAGAGTAACCTGAAATTTTGCACACTTGCTCGTTGACCTGTATGATCACACGCTCCGAAACAACACCTATTCCGACAGGAGCAGCCCTAAATATACTCCTGAGTCGATTCTCCCTGTCTCGCAATTGCTTCTCTGAATGCTTACGTTCGGTGATATCTCTAAAAGCTGTTACACGGAGACCTGCATTTTTATCCTTAATAATATCCCGCGCTTCAATTTCCAGAGGGAATTTTGTGCCATCTTTTTTAATGCCTTCCACCTGATATGGCAATGCATGATTTTTATGAATGTTTTCTGCTATTAACGCATGGTATTTTTTTGGTACAAGCATTTGTATCAAATTTTGTCCTATTAATTCTTCCTGCTTATAGCCAAACATATTTGCCAAAGATAAATTAAGATCCTGGGAGAAGCCTTTATTGTGTATTAATATTCCTTCAAAGGTAAGATCGGATAGATTTTTAAATTTTGATTCGCTCTCTTGCAGCGCATTTTCCGCCCGTTTGTGTTTTTTATCGAGTTCGATGTTTTGCAGAGCAAAGCCAATATCTCCGACAATTTCCCGGAAAACATCTTGCTCTTCTTTGTCTTTTATAAAAGAGTTAGGAACCGAAACCGTGAGCAATCCGTAGATGTTGCTGCCATGCCTGATACAAGCTGAGTAGCCACCCCGCCCGGCATAGTTAGAGGAAAGTGGGCAATCTACGCATTCTTTAGCGGTATCTTCTATAATGACCATCTCTTTTGTTTTCAGGACCCTGTTCCCACAAATCGTCAAAGTCCCTTCTTCCAGCATCGTCATTATCGGGATAAGGCTTTTATCCAATCTGGCTCCGGCAAAGTTCAGATATTCTCCATGTTCATCCAATAGTACTATCCAGGCATTAGCATATCCGCGGTTCTCGGTCAGGATATCACATATTTTTTGAATGAGCACGTCCCTGTTTTTTTCTGTGACAATAAGCTGGTTGACATTGCGGATCGTGCGAAGGACAAGATTGAGATGTTGTATTTTTTCTTCAGCTTGTTTGCGTTCGGTGATGTCTGAAATGCCCCCTAACCACTTCATAGGAGTATTATCTGAGTCCAAAAGAGGCAAACTGCTATCGTTCCAATATCTTAATGAACCGTCTTTACAGATCACTCTATACACATAGTTTGTAGCTTCATTAGAATTTATATGCAATTCTACAGTGTCATTATGTGAAGATCTGTCTTCCGGATGGATTACTTTTATCCAGGCATCTAATGTATGTTCAATTTCTCCGTTTTGATATCCTAACGCTATATCAATATTACCAAACCATCTTAATTCTCCCGTCTTAGCATCCAATTCATAGAAAATATCATTTGAGGATTGTGCAATCAGTCGAAATCGTTCTTCTTTGATTCTTAAGTTACTTTCCAATATTTTAAAATCAGTTATATCCCGCAATGAAGTCACACGGATTCTTTTACCTTTATATTGCATTTCTTTTGCATGAAGTTGACAGGGAAAAGTGCTTCCGTCTTTTTTTAGAGCAATGGCTTCATATGGTTCTATTACTCCTTCCATCATTTTTTTTGTCACAAGTTCTTTTGACTCAGGAGCGATCCAATCAATTGCGAGACGGCCTATTGCTTCCTCTGAGGTATACCCGAATGTTATCTCCGCAACAGGATTTTGCTCAATACAAATACCATTCTCAGAAAAGAAAATAGATTCAAATGAAGCTTCTGTAAAAGATTTGAACAAATACTCGCTATCCTGTAGAGTCTCACCTGCCTGCTTGCGCT